>JBGVFH010000008.1:0-42818 GCA_045120955.1 Eubacteriales bacterium
TATACATACTGTCCTCTAACTTAAGTGCAAGCTTTTTTATTGCTCTTGATTATTTTCTTGCACTTATTATAGCACATTTCGATGAAAAATGCACTGTTTATCGAGAATTTTACTGATTGCTTGTTTTGAAGGCAGTGACTATTTAAGGAAAATACGCATTTTTAAAAGAAAAACTACCGCAGACTTTTGGTTTGAAAAGTCTGCGGTAGTTTCGTTTTTATTGCATAGGAAATTGCACGGATCTTCACTCGCCCCTTTGCACAGCTTCTGTAACAGAAAAACAACGATAGGCAAGATGATGGCGGCGTGCACTGCCCGCTTTTTTACAAGTCCGCGGCACTACAGTTATCGGGCTCGTAATTTACTTTCCAAGCTCCGCCTTTGTATCGCAGTATATGCATCTGTATTCGGTGCTTTCCTTATCGGTAAGCTCAAATATATGCTCGATATCCTGCTCGGTGGTCGTGATACAACGGGGATTTTTGCACTTGATGATATTGACAAGTCTGCCCGGCATATCTATATACTTTTTCTCTGCGAGCTTTCCGCCCTCGATAATATTTATCGTTGCATTCGGACTGACAAAACCGACAACGTCAAGATTGCAGTCAATGCATGAGTCGACCTTGATGATATCTTTTTTGCCCATTTTTTTGCTCGAAACATTTTTTATCACAGCAACAGAGCAATCAAGAGCGTCAAGACCGAGCATATTGTAAAGCTGCATAGCCTTGCCCGGAGTGATATGGTCAATAACAATACCGTTTTTTATGCTGTCGACCTTCATACATTCACCTCCAAAAGCTTGAGAATAAGCGCCATACGGATAAACTTGCCGTAGCGTGCCTGTCTGAAATATGATGCTCTGGGGTCGCTGTCTACTGCGGTCGATATCTCGTTTACTCTCGGGAGCGGATGCATTACTATCATATCATCCTTTGCATATTTCATCTTATCCGTTGTAAGAATATAGGAGTCCTTGAGTCTGAGATAATCCTCCTCGTTGAAAAATCTCTCCTTCTGCACTCTTGTCATATAAAGAATATCAAGCTCGCCCATCACCTCGTCAAGAGAGGTCGACTGCTTGTACTCTATGTTTTTGCTTTGTATATATTGCTGCTTTACAAAGCTCGGCAGCTTTAGCTCCTCGGGGGAGATAAGCACGAACTTTATCCCCTTGTATCTCGACATAGCCTCGATAAGAGAATGTACCGTTCTGCCGAACTTCAAGTCTCCGCAAAGACCGACTGTCAGGTCGTCAAATCTGCCCTTTTCGTGGTGAATTGTAAGCAGATCTGTCAAAGTCTGCGTGGGATGATAGTGGCCTCCGTCACCCGCATTGATGATAGGCACATCCGAGTGCATGCTTGCCACAAGCGGCGCACCCTCTTTTGGATGGCGCATTGCGATAATATCCGCATATCCGCTGACTACCGCTACCGTATCCGCAACGCTCTCCCCTTTTGCGGAGGAGGAGGAGTTGGAATCGGAAAAGCCGAGCACCTTGCCTCCGAGCGATAGCATAGCAGACTCAAAGGAAAGTCTCGTTCTCGTTGACGGCTCAAAGAACAGCGTCGCAAGTATCTTGTGCTTGCACGCTTCGTTGTATTTTTCGGGATTTGCTATTATATCGTCGGCAACAGAGATAAGCTCCATTATCTCCTCAACAGACAGGTCCGATATTTTGAGAATGTTTCTCATTTTTATCTCCTTTGCTGTCAAAATTTACGCCTTTGCTCCGTTTACAGCCAAATAGTTCTTGATACGAGTTACGTTTTCCTCGTTCTTGGGGTCCTCTTCGAGATATTCGATAATATCGTAAACATCAACGACAGAGTATACGGGGAAGCCGAACTCGTCCTCTATCTCAGCCATAGCGGATTTTTCTCCCTTGCCCTTTTCTTTTCTGTCTACCATGACAAACGTAGCTGCGATCTTTGTTCCTTCGAGCTTTGAAAGATTTGCCATGCTCTCACGGATTGCAGTACCTGCGGTGATAACGTCCTCAACTATAACTATCTGCTCACCCGACTGCGGAACATAACCTACAAACACTCCGCCCTCGCCGTGGTCTTTTTCCTCCTTGCGGTTGAAAAAGAACGGAACGTCAAGACCGTTTTTCGAAAGTGCAACAGAAGCGGAAACAGCGATCGGAATACCCTTGTATGCAGGTCCGTAGAGAACGGTCCTCTTGTTGCCTACCTTTTCAAAATAGCTCTTTGCATAGAACTCGCCGAGCTTTGCTATCTGATCTCCCGTCTTTATATCTCCTGCATTGATAAAGTACGGTATCTTTCTTCCGCTCTTTGCGGTGAAATCACCGAACTTGAGAACGCCCGCACCTTCCAAAAACTGTATAAATTCTCTCTTGTAGCTTTCCATTTTTACTTCTCCTTAATATGATTTGTTGCAAAAAAACACTTATGCAAAAGGGTTTTTCCGAGATCCACACTTTCTCAGTCAACGAATTCAGCCACGCATCTGTTGTATGCCGCAACAGGGTCTGCCGCCGCTGTGATAGGTCTGCCGACAACTATATAGTCAGAGCCTATTTTCTTTGCCTGTGCAGGAGTCATGACTCTCTTCTGGTCGCCTACCTCACCGTCCGCAAAGCGCACACCGGGAGTAACTGTCAAAAATTCTTTTCCGCATCTGCCGTGAACTGCCTCAGCCTCAAGGGGAGAGCAAACAACTCCGTCAAGTCCCGCCTTCTTTGCATTTGCGGCATAGTGCATAACAACGTCCGCAATAGGCTCCTTGATAAGAAGATCGTTTTCCATGCTCTCTTGGTCTGTAGAGGTAAGCTGTGTTACAGCGATAAGAAGAGGTCTTGTTCCGTCAGGACGGGTAAGTCCCTCTATTGCCGCTTCCATCATTCTGACAGTACCCGATGCGTGGAGGTTTGTCATATCTACATCAAGATTTGAAAGCACGCTCATTGATTTTTTTACTGTGTTTGGGATATCATGGAGCTTGAGGTCAAGAAATATCTTGTGGCCTCTTGCCTTGATCTCACGAACGATAGACGGACCCTCTGCATAGAAAAGCTCCATTCCTATCTTTACATACGGTTTTTTGTCTGTGAATTTGTCGAGGAAAGCCATAACATCTGCCTTGCTTGCAAAATCACACGCAATGATTACATCCTTACCCATTGTGAGCACCTCCGATAATATCTTTTAAATTTTTTATATTGTATCTGTCCATGACCTCAGGCAGCTTTTCAATAATGTCTTTGCATACATACGGATCAACGAGATTTGCAGCTCCTATCTCAACAGCACAAGCGCCTGCCAGCATCATCTCAATGACATCCTCTGCTCTTGACACGCCGCCCATACCGATAACGGGTATTTTTACCGCATCCGAGACCTGATATACCATGCGTAACGCTACGGGGAATATCGCACTTCCCGAAAAACCGCCCATCTTATTTTTTATAACAGGCTTTTTCGTTCTGAGGTCTATTCTCATTCCGAGCAGAGTGTTTATCAGGCTGATACCGTCAGCACCCGCCTCCTCGCACGCTTTTGCGATAGACACGATATCCGTTACATTAGGCGAAAGCTTGATGATAACAGGCTTTGTCGTTACTGCTTTTACCGCACGTGTAACCTCTGCCGCTGCCTCCGGATTTGTTCCGAAGCTCATGCCGCCCCCGTGTACGTTCGGACAGCTGACGTTGACCTCGAGCCATCCGACCTGATCGCACTTGTCAAGTGCGGCACAGGTATATGCATAGTCCTCAACTGAAAATCCGCTGACATTTGCCATTACCTTTTTATTAAAGCACGCCCCGAGCTTTACAAGCTCCTCGGAGATGACCTTTTCAACTCCGGGGTTTTGCAGTCCGACGGCATTTATCATACCCTGCGGGCATTCCGCAATTCTCGGCGTGGGATTGCCGAAACGAGGCTCCTTGGTCGTTCCCTTAAAGGAAAAGGTACCGAGCATATTTATATCGTACAGCTCTGCAAACTCATAGCCGTAGCCGAAGGTTCCGCTGGCGGGGATTATGGGATTGTCCAGCTCAATACCGCACAGATCTACCTTTAATCTTTCCATATTATCTCCTCCCTCATAAGAACGGGCCCTTCCTTGCAGATACGCTTGTTGCCCGTGAGAGTCTTGCATGAGCATCCCATGCAAGCGCCGAATCCACAGCCCATTCTTTCCTCAAAGCTGTACTGACCGCTGCTCTTTGCTATCTTATCTATGGCTCTGAACATAGGCTCCGGACCGCAGGTGTAAAAATACGAATAATCAAGCCCTGCCATCACATCCGTGACAAATCCCTTTGTTTTGTACGAGCCGTCAGCCGTCGCTACGTATACACGTGCACCTATATCCTCAAACTCCTTCTCTGCAAAAACGTCGTCCTTTGAGTTAAAGCCGAGGATAACGCTGACAGACTTGCCCTCAGATATAAGCTTTTTTGCAAGGTTGTACATGGGAGGAACACCCACACCGCCTCCTATAAGCAGCGGTGTGCTGCCGCTCTTTGAGGTGTCAAAGCCGTTGCCGAGTCCCGTGAGAGTGTCAAGCACGACCCCCTCTTCCATAGCACTCATAGCGTAAGTTCCCTCTCCGACAGTCTTGTATATGATAGTAACGCTCTCGCTGTCATAGTCATACACGGATATCGGGCGGCGAAGATAAAAACCGTCCAGCTTTATATTTATAAACTGTCCGGGTGCGGTGATAGCTGAGCTATCACCCGCAAGGACCATTTTATATATATCTTTTGCTATTTTTTCGTTGCTTTTTATTTTATAAAAAACCTGCTTCATTTAGCTGCTCCTTCAGGAATCTATGGTAGAAACGCAGATAGTCGTTTCTTCAAGAACGTCGAGAAGTACCTTTACGGTATCGAGTGCCGTGAACATGGTGATATTGTTTTCGGTAGCGAGGCTTCTTATCTTGTAGCCGTCGCTCATATGACCGACCGAGCCCGCATCGCTTGTGTTGATAACGTATGCGATGTGTCCCTGACGCAGTGCGTTCGGTATCTCGTCGCTGCCCTCGCCGATCTTTTTGAGAATTCTCGTGCGGATGCCGTTTTCCTTGAGGAAGTTTGCGGTTCCGTCCGTTGCCTCAATGTTAAAGCCGAGATTGTAGAAACGGCGGACAAGCGGAAGCGCTTCTTCTCTGTCCTTTTTAGCTATCGTTACAAGAATGGTTCCGTAGTTCTGCAGATGCATTCCCGATGCCTGAAGCGCCTTATACAGCGCACGGTTGAGCTTGTCGTCGTAGCCGATAGCCTCACCTGTTGACTTCATCTCGGGAGAGAGGTAAGCATCAAGACCTCTTATCTTGCTAAAGGAGAATACGGGCACCTTTACATACCATCTCTTCTTCTCTTCGGGGTAAATATCGAATATTCCCTGCTCCTTCAGTGACTTGCCGAGTATGACCTCGGTAGCTATATCGGCAAGGCTGTAGCCTGTTGCCTTTGAAAGGAAGGGTACCGTTCTTGACGAACGGGGGTTTACCTCTATGATATATACCTTTTCATCCTTGTCAACGATAAACTGAATGTTGTAAAGACCTCTTATGCCTATGCCAAGCCCCAGCTTCTTTGCGTATTCAAGGATAGTTCCCTTGACCTTTGATGAGATGCTGAAGGTCGGATATACGCTGATAGAGTCGCCCGAGTGAATACCCGTGCGCTCAACAAGCTCCATAACACCGGGAACGAATACGTCTCTGCCGTCGCATATTGCGTCGACCTCGACCTCTTTACCGATGATGTACTTGTCAACGAGTACGGGCTTGTCCGCATCTATCTCAACCGCTGTCTTCAGATAGTGGCGGAGCTGCTCCTCGTTTGCTACTATCTGCATTGCACGTCCGCCGAGAACGAAGGAAGGACGGACAAGAACGGGGTAGCCTATTCTGTTTGCGGCGGCAACGCCCTCTTCAATGTCGGTAACTGCCTTACCCTCGGGCTGAGGAATGTCAAGAGAGATAAGCAGCTTTTCAAAAGCGTCACGGTTTTCTGCCTTGTCTATAGCCTCGCAGTCTGTACCGATGATCTTTACTCCTCTTGCATCAAGGGGAGCTGCAAGGTTGATAGCTGTCTGACCGCCAAGAGATGCAACTACTCCCTGCGGCTGTTCAAACTCGATAATGTTCATTACATCCTCGACCGTAAGAGGCTCAAAGTACAGCTTGTCAGAGGTCGTGTAGTCTGTCGATACGGTCTCGGGGTTGTTGTTTATGATAATTGCCTCGTAGCCCGACTTTTTGATAGTGCTGACCGCATGAACGGTAGAATAGTCAAACTCAACACCCTGTCCTATTCTGATAGGTCCTGCGCCGAGAACGATGATCTTCTTTTTATCCGAAAGGATAGATTTGTTCTCGTCCGTGTATGAGGAATAGAAGTAAGGAATATATGCACCTGTATGAAGAGTATCAGCCATTCTGTATACGGGCATGAGCTTGTTTTGCTTTCTCATATTGAATATTTCAAGCTCAGAGCATCCCCACAGCTTTGCTATAAACTTATCACCGAAGCCCATCTTCTTTGCCTGTGTGAGAACTTCGATATCTCCCTTGCTCTCAGAGAGCTTTTTCTCCATGTCAACTATCTTGCCTACAGACTCGATAAAGTATTCGGTTATCATAGTTATCTCATGAAGCTCCTGCACGCTCACGCCTCTGCGGAGAAGCTCCGCTATAGCAAAGATGTTGTCATCCTTGAAGGCGGTGATATACTGCTTTAGCTCTTCGTTTGTCATTGAGTCAAACTTTGCCAGATGGAAGTGGCACACACCCGTCTCAAGCGAACGAACGCTCTTGAGCAGACACTCCTCGAGATTTGAGCCTATGCCCATTACCTCACCCGTCGCCTTCATCTGCGTACCGAGGATGTTGGAGGCGGAGGAGAACTTGTCAAACGGAAATCTCGGCAGCTTTGCAACGATATAGTCAAGTCTGGGGGCAGTCGCTGCCGTTGTGTTCGCTATCTTTATATCCTCGAGTGCCATACCTACCGCTATCTTTGCAGTCACCTTTGCTATGGGGTATCCGCTTGCCTTTGAAGCGAGTGCGGAGGAACGTGAAACTCTCGGGTTTACCTCTATGAGGTAGTATTCGCTCGATTCGGGATTGAGTGCGAACTGAACGTTACAGCCACCCTCGATCTTGAGTGCTTTTATCAGATTTATTGCGCTGTCGTTTAGCATTTTGAGGTCATGGTCGTTAAGTGTAAGAATAGGTGCCACAACGATAGAGTCGCCTGTGTGCACGCCGACGGGGTCTACGTTTTCCATGCCGCATATGGTGATAACGTGGTCGTTGGAGTCACGCATCATCTCAAACTCTATCTCCTTGTAGCCCTTTACGCTCTTTTCGATGAGGACCTGATGAACGGGTGAGAGCTTGAATGCGTTCGTTCCTATCTCGACAAGCTCCTGCTCGTCATTTGCAAAGCCGCCGCCCGTACCGCCGAGTGTAAATGCGGGACGAAGAACTACGGGATAGCCTATCTCTTTTGCCGCCGCCTTTGCCTCTTCAAGCGAATATGTTATCTGTGAGGGGATGGTCGGCTCGCCTATTGACTGGCACAGCTCCTTGAACATCTCTCTGTCCTCTGCCTGCTCTATGCTCGTTGAGCTTGTTCCGAGAAGCTCAACACCGCACTCCTTGAGTATTCCCTTTTTCTCAAGCTGCATTGCAAGATTGAGTCCTGTCTGACCGCCGATGCCGGGGATGATGGCATTGGGTCTTTCGTAGCGCAGTATCTTTGCGATATATTCAAGTGTAAGCGGCTCCATGTACACCTTGTCGGCGATGGATGTGTCGGTCATAATGGTTGCGGGGTTTGAGTTGCAAAGCACGACCTCATAGCCCTCTTCCTTGAGCGCAAGACACGCCTGTGTGCCTGCGTAGTCAAACTCAGCCGCCTGACCTATTACGATAGGTCCGGATCCTATGATCATTATTTTTTTGATATCTGTTCTCTTTGCCATAATATAGCCTCCGTTGTATATATCTGTTTGTTATTACTTCTCTTCATAGACGGTCTTTGAGTCACATACCGTGAGCACGCATCTGCCGTATACTTCTTTTCCCGCAAACGGTGTCGCCCTTCCCTTCGTAAGGAAGCTCTCGGGGTCTATTTTGTACGGTGTTGATATATCGAATACCGTAAAATCATTTTTTGTATCTATATTAAATCTTTTTTTCGGGTTTGTGCTTAGCAGCTCTGTCAACCGCTCAAGAGTAATAATTTTTTTCATCACAAGCTCGGTGTAAAGTATCGAAAACGCCGTCTCAAGCCCGACTATGCCAAAGGCACTCTTCTCAAGTCCTCTCGACTTTTCCTCTGCGGAGTGGGGCGCATGGTCTGTCGCTATCATGTCTATCGTACCGTCAACAATACCGCGCAAAAGCTCCTCCATGTCCTCCCTCGCTCTAAGCGGCGGGTTCATCTTATACCTTCCGTCCTCGCAAAGGTCCTCGTCGCACATCACAAGATAGTGCGGTGCTGTCTCGCAGGTAATGTCCACTCCTGCCGCCTTTGCCTCTCTGATAAGGCGCACGCTCTCCTTTGTCGAGATGTGGCACACATGGTACGCACAGCCCGTCTCCTTTGCAAGTCGTATGTCGCGTTCTATCTGCGCCCACTCGCTCTCACTGCATATGCCTCTGTGTCCGTGCTCTGCCGCATACGCTCCGTCGTGTATATAACCGCCGTGCAAAAGCTCGTTTACCTCGCAATGCGCCACTATCATCTTTCCGAGTCTCTTTGCCTCCAGCATTGCACGCCGCATCATATCCTCGCTCTGCACGCCCCGTCCGTCATCCGAGAAGGCGCACACATAAGGGGCAAGCGCCTCCATGTCGGAGAGCTCATCGCCCGATTCTCTCTTTGTAATAGAAGCATAGGGATATACCCGAACACACGCATCACGCTCGATGGCATCAAGCTGAATTTTGAGATTTTCCAAGCTGTCCGGCACGGGATTTAGGTTCGGCATAGTGCATACTGCACTGTAGCCTCCGTGCGCCGCCGCCATACTTCCGCTCTTTATAGTTTCTTTATAAAAAAATCCCGGCTCTCTGAAATGTACATGAACATCAAGAAAAGCGGGGAGAAATAAATATTTTCCTGCGATAACGGGATGACCGTTCGATGCTGACAAATACTGCTGTGCAAGAGCCTTGAGCTCTGCTGTGCTGTTATCATGTGCTATATTTGTCATAGTCTTCTTCCTTTCCGTCAGCACATAAAAAAAGCGCCTGCCGCACGGCAGGACAATTTTATACAAATGGGGTATAGCGAATATACACTTGTATCATAATCAATCTTGCCGGCATCTCTGTACTGACTTAAAAATTGCATATACAGTATAGCACACACACGCCGTTATGTCAAGAAAAACAAGCCGATTTTTATCATTTTTTTCGCTTTTTTCGGTTTGGGCAATGTGTAAAAAAGTGTCGTCTGTCTTTTGTGCATACCAGCCGAACAAAAAAATCGAAAAAAAGAACAAAAAGTGTGCCCGCAATCTGCTCCGACGCAGGTGTCGTGACACACTTTTATCTTCGATATGACCGAGCATACGTCACTTGTCTTTTTCCCTGTCTGCCCTTTTTTTAAAATGATCCGCAACGGCGCTCTCTATCCTTTTGCACGCATACCCGTCGCCGTATTCATAGCGGCGCATCGCTACCGACCGATAAAAATCCGTGTCCGTGAGAAGCACGGCGCCCGTCTCGTATATTTTGCGTGTATCCGTTCCGCACAAAAGCGCAGGTCCCTCGGATATCGCCTCGGTGCGCTCTGTTTTGTCCCTTGCTATCACGGTGGGCTTTCCGAGGTATGCCGCCTCCTCCGCAACCCCGCCCGAGTCCGAAATGATAAAGCGGCACCTCTGCATAGCGTACAAAAACGAAGCATAATCGAGCGGCTCACACACCAGCATCCGAGTGTTGGTTATTTTTGCGTTTGCGTATGCGGCTCTTATCTGCTCGTTTTTATGCATGGGAAAGAGGACCGACAAAGAGTCAAAATCGCATAACAGCCGCTTTACAGCCGAAAAAAGCTGTGCTGCGCCGTCACCGAGATTTTCCCTGCGGTGGCAGGTGAGCAAAACGAGCGGCTTTTCGTAGTCGATATTTTTTACGTCGGCGCATATTTTATTGCTGTTTTCTCTTGCATAGAGCATGGCATCTATGACAGTGTTGCCCGTTACGTATATGTTGTCTGCCGAAACTCCCTCCGCAAGAAGGTTGTTCCGTGCGCTTTCGCTCGGGGCAAAATGCACCGCTGACAGCTCCGTTATCCGTTTGCGGTATCCCTCCTCGGGAAAAGGAGACGTAATATCTCCGCTGCGGAGCCCTGCCTCAACGTGTCCTACGGGGATCTTATTTTCGTGAGCGGCAAGCGCACAGCCGAGCGCCGTTGCCGTGTCTCCGTGAACGAGCACAAGGTCGGGGGATACTCTGTCGAGCAACGGCGGTGCTTTTTCGAGTATTTTTGACACAACGTAGGAGGGCGATTGCCCTTTTTTCATTATTTCAAGATCAAAATCTGCCCTCACCGAAAAAAAGTCAAGCACCTCGTCAGTCATTTCTCTGTGCTGACCGCTGGACAAAATATATGTTTCAAGGTTCGGGTTTTCTCTGAGCCGCAAATACAGCGGACACATTTTTATAGCGTCGGGACGGGTGCCCAGACACAAAAGTATCTTCTTTTTCTTCATATGCGCCTCCGAGAGCTATTTTATCATATGAATATGATAAAATCAAGTCAAACCATCCGAGTGCACAGCCCGTTTTCATAATTCGCTTTTATAATGCGCTTTCTTTGAAAAAAACGACCCCGTGCCGAGCCTATGAAAAGAAGGGACCACTCTTTCCTTTCGTCTGATTTTTAAAAAAGCAGCCAAAGGTATTTATAAGCGGCATATCATAGACTCTGCACGGAGTTCATACAAAAGTAAAATTACTTTGCGCTCTCGCTTCTGTATTTTTCGGCTTGAAGCTCGAACATCTCGGCATATTTGCCGCCTAGCGTCATGAGCTGTTCATGACTTCCCTCTTCAGCTATCTTGCCGTCAGCAAACATATATATCCTGTCCGCCATTCTTGTAGTCGAAAGGCGGTGAGATATGAAAATTACGGTTTTATCACGGGCGTATTCAAGTATAGAGCGGTTCAGCTCATACTCTGCCACAGGGTCAAGCGCACTTGACGGCTCATCCATAATAATGAGCTCGTACGGCTTTGCAAACACTCTCGCTATCGCCACCTTTTGCGCTTCGCCTCCCGATAGATTCGTGCCCTTGTCATCGAACTCACGGGTAAGCGTGGTATCTATACCGTGCTCAAGCTTTGACAGCTTGTCAGAAAAGCCTGCAGCTTTCAAAGCGGTAAGCACCGTTGCCTTGTCTGTTTCTTCGTTGTATTCACCGTTCATGACGTTTTCCGCAATGCTTGCCGCAAATATCCTGTAGTCCTGAAAGACCGTTCCGATACAGTCTCGGTATTGCTCGAGCTTGTATTCCTTTATATCCGTTCCGTTTAATAGCACAACCCCCTCGCTCGGGTCATAAAGGCGCATCAGCAGCTTTATCAACGTGGTCTTACCCGCTCCGTTGTAGCCGACTATCGCTATCTTCTCGCCTCGGCGGAGAGTCAGATTTATGTTATGAAGGACAGTCCTTCCCTCTCCGTCGTTTTTCTTTACCTTGTGATCTGCTCCATGATACGCATATCTCGGATTATCAGAGAAGTCATAGGCAAAGGACACGTCACGCAGCTCAAGCGACTCAAAGTGTCCGACATCTCGCTCACCCGACTTCATCTTCGGCTCATACGAGAGAAAACCGTAATACTTTTCAAGGAAGAGCGAGTGCTTTGGAAACTTTGCAAATCTCGTGACAAAGTCATTGAGCAGCCAACGCACACGCCACACCATACCCACACTTGCGGTAAATCCGCCGATGAGCACGCCGCCCGCCAACAGCCTTGCGACCATGTAAAACATTATACCGAAGTACACCGCATTTGTAAGAAGGGTGTTGCAGATACCCCAGAGAACGAAGTATTTTTTGCCGTATTTTACGGCGGTGTCGATGATGACCTCGGTGTTTCTGTCCATCTCGTCCATCAAGAGATCCGTCACGTGACTTGTCCGTATCTCCTTTGAATAATCAGGAAGGTGGAAGACTCGGTTTATGTAGCTGCGCAAGCGTGCAAGCGGCTTTGATTCGAGCTGATGCTCGAATGATACCTTGTTCGCTATCTGATTTAGCACTATCGACAACGTCGATGAGATGAGCAAAACCACCGCCACGACCGTATCTATAGAGAAAAGCAGAGTAAAAAGGGTCGAAGCGGCAACGACACGGTTGACGAGCTTTCCGATGTCGTTTAACAGCTCGTTTGCCCGTGCTCCCGCCTCGTCCATCGCCCATACAAAGTCATTGTAAAACTCGGGGTCATCATAGCAGGAAACATCGAGCGAATGTGCCTTTAAAAACAGCTCGCTGTTGAGGCGGTTTATCAGTTTTTGCTTGAGAAGCGGTTGATAATAATGCCAGTACCAGTTACTGAAGGCATATGCAACGATATAAAACAACGCCATAATGCCGATGATGGATGCCATCCTTGAAAAGGGTGCACCCACATCGAGCGCATCGAACAAATATACTGTAAACAAGGAGATAGCGGAGTTGATGATACCCCACACAACGCCCTCAACAAAGGTGAGTATAAAATAGTCGGGGGTGAGCTTTGCCGTTTTTTTGAGCAGAAGGAGATTGTTTTTCAAGATCTTGCTCATTTTCTGTTTCGGTGCTTTCGGTCTTGCATTTTCGTTTTTATTACCGTTCATCCTTTATCTCCCCCTCTCCGATATAATTTTGTGCCTGAAGACGGAACATATTTGCGTATTTTCCGTTTTTCTCAAGCAGCTGTGCATGAGTGCCCGACTCTGCTATCCTGCCCGACTCAAGCAAAAATATCCTGTCCGCATCGACCGCAGAGGACAGACGGTGCGAGATAAATATCACACTGCGCCCGTTTGCCGCACGCATCATGTTTTCAAACATTTTATGCTCCGCAATAGGGTCAAGTGCGCTTGACGGCTCATCAAGGATAACGCAGGGGCTATGCTGTGCAAAGACACGGGCAAGGGATATCTTTTGCTGTTCTCCTACGGACAAAACAGCACCCTCTTCGTCAAACTCACGGGTAAGCGTCGTGTCTATGCCGTGCTCCAGCGTCATCACCTTGTCATATCCTCCGCTATCACGCAAAGCCTCGCTCACAAGCTCATAATCACCCTCACGCTGACGGCGCAAAAGCACGTTGTCCTTCACGGACAGCGAGAACATCTTGAAATCCTGCAAAACACAGCTGAAATTGTCACGGTATGAGGAAAGTCGGTAATGGCGAACATCCTTTCCGTCGAGCAAAATTCTCCCCTCGGTCGGGTCGTATAAACGCAAAAGCAGCTTTACAAGAGTGGTCTTGCCCGAGCCGTTTTGCCCGACGAGCGCTATGCGCTCACCCGCCTTTACCGTAAGTGAGATATCCGAGAGCGTATCCTCCTCGGCACCCTCGTATCTAAAGGATACGTTTTCAAAGGTAATATCCCCTCCCGCAGCCTCGGCGGCACCTTCGTCCTCCCGTATTTTCGGTGTGTAATCGAGAAAATAACGTACATCCTCCAAAAACAGCGAATGCTCACCGAACTCCGAGAAGCTCTGTACCATGTTACTCAGACAATAGGATATGGAGGATATGGAGTTCAGTATTACGATACAGTCTCCGATAGCCATACTTCCGTCGCCTACCGTGCGCCATACGGCATACAGCATAGCTCCGAGTATCGTGACCACCTCGAGTCCTATCACCTGTATGTACTCAGCCAATGCTCTCTTTATTCCGAATTTACGCATGAGCGACCTGAAATCCCGATAGGTCTCGGACAGCTGTTCGAGCATACGGGAATGCATACCGCCGATACGCATCTCCTTTGCGTAGTCGTTGAGATAAAAGGTGCGGCGAATGTATTTGTCCTTTCTCTCGACCGGCTTTTTCTCGGTTGCGTGGTCGTGTATCAGCTTGTTTTTCCATCTGCGTACATACCCAAGCAGTAACGGAAGCAGTCCGAACACGATGAGCCACGGGTCGATAAAAAACAGCAGAAAGGAGTTGCACAGAAGAGTAATTATCCTCCATATGAAATTGTCTATACTGCTCATGACCTTCTCTACTCGTCCCGATGTCTCATCGAACGCCTTTACGTATTTATCGTAAAAAGCAGGCGTTTCATAACAGCTGAGGTCCACCTCGGCTGCTTTTTTAAACAGTTTTTTCTGCAGGTTTGCACCTATACGTCTGTTAGCCGCAGGTGATATGACGTTCCAATAATAGTTGGTTATCATATTTATAAGAATGCAAGCCGCCCCGATAACGAGCATATAGGTAAATATAAAAGACGGAGAGGCCTTGTTTTCGGTTGCGTTGACTATTACTCTGAGAAGATACGAGTCTGAGAGAAAGTCAAGCGGCGCATATACGAATGTCATCGCAAAATACATTATAAAATACATATGCGATACAGACCACACCTGCGCTAAGGCAAAGCGTATGTTTGAAATACTGCGGCGCAGAGGCAGTCTTTGCTTTTTTCTTTTTTCTGTGTCCTGTATTGTCAAAGCGGTCTCCTTTCGGTAAAGGGTGGGTGTCTGTCTTGGTTTTATTATATCGGCATATGAAAAAAAATGCAATAAACGATTTGTAGAAGTGTGTCAACCGTTAGTTTATATAACATAATAAAAGCGGATCATAACATTGAATGATTTCATCGTTTGTCATATTTCGCCCTGCTTTCCGAAATGCTTTTGAACGTTCACCCATATTGTCGTTATTATTCGTTTTTTGGTTCGGACTTGAAATTGGATTTTTATTATTATATCATAAAAATATGAAAGAACGGGGATACCGCCTGACCGCTTTTACAGCAGGTGATACCCCGTTTTTCTCACGCAATAAAATGCACAAACAGCATATAAGCGGCAGTTCCCCCGAAAACACTCAGCAGCGTGTTCTTTTTCCAAAGATGAAGCGCCACCGTGATAAGCAGAGCGGCAACGGATGCCGCCGTCGTCATATCAAGTGCTGTCAGCGGACCGCTGACACCGTATATCACAAGCACGGCTATGACAGCCGAGGGGAGCACGTCCGCCATTCTTTTGAGCATGGGAGGCATCGGTCTGCCCGAGCCGAAGAGCACAAAAGGTATAAGTCGGGTAAGGAAGGTGGCAATACCGCTGACGATTATACACACGACGGCATAAACATAGAAATTATCCATTGTCTGCCTCCTTTTTATGCGAATACGCCGTTTTTATATACACGCAGACAAGGCTCGCCGCCATGCTCGGCAAAAGAAAGCTTGCCTCTCCGAGCACCGCAAGCAGGACTAGCGCACATCCGCCTCCCATTAAAGCCGTGATGACCGCTTCTTTTCCTACCGTGCGTATGCGGTCAACGAGTATTACGGCAAAAAGCGCCGTCATTGAAAATTCAATACCCTCAAAATCAAACGAGAACATCGAACCTATCAAAGCGCCGAGCATACCGCCTATTATCCAATAGGCTTGGTCAAAGAGCGATACGTAAAACCATACTCTGATGTCCTCCGCCGCATTTTTCATAAAGCAATGCACCGAATACGTCTCATCGGTAAGCGAAAATATCATGTATTTTCCCTTTATTCCCATGCTTTTGTATTCATCAATAAAGGTAAGCCCGTAGAAGATATGACGGCTGTTGACAAAAAAGCTCGTCAAAAACACGGTCAGAACAGATGCGTGCGCTCCTATCATCGAGGTAAGAGCAAACTGTCCCGAGCCCGCATATACGACTATGCTCGTAAACGCCGCCCACAAGGGGGAAAAGCCGAGCGCCGAGAACATAATGCCAAAGGCGGAGCCGAGGCACAAATATCCGCAAAAAACCGGAACTGACAGATGAAAAGCACGCAGGATAATGCGCCTTTTTTCATTTTTTTCGTAATATTTGCGGCTCTCCCGAGAAAGCTCGGTGCGTTTTTGTCCGTTTTCTTCTGTTTTATCTTGTTCTGTTTTATTTAAATTTTTCATGTTACAATTTAGCTTTACTTTCCGTTTTCAGAGTGTCTCTGAGCATATGGCAAAGCCCCGTGTATCGAAGCACCTGCCGAACATTATCTACCATAGAACACAGCACCTCTTCTCTGCCGACAAACACCGCCATGCCCCTCGCCCGTGTAAGCGCAGTATACAGCAGATTTCGTGTTCTCAGCATGGGCGGGCAGGAATATATCGGTATAACTACCGTCGGGTATTCGCTTCCCTGTGATTTGTGTACCGTTATAGCGTATGCGTGCTCTATCTCCTCAAGAAGGGTGAAGTCATACTTTACCTCTCTGTCGTCAAAGCATATGCGCATAAACTCACGGCTGTGCTCGATGCTCTTTATGATACCGATGTCACCGTTGAAAATTCCGTTGCCCTCACAGCCGTCCTTTTCCCAGACAAGCTCGTAGTTGTTCTTTGTCTGCATGACACGGTCGCCCTCTCTGAAAACTATCCCTCTATATGCAAGCTCCCTCTTGTCGGGGTGCTTGGGATTTAGTCTTTGCTGAAGCATGATATTGAGATTTAACGTGCCGGCAACTCCCTTCCTCGAGGGTGTTATCACCTGCAATCCCGAGCGTGCCGCCTCTCCGTACTTTCTCGGAAGCCGCACCGCACACAGCTCGCACACGGTGCTTGCGATATCCTCCTCGTTCTCTCTTTTAAGAAAGAAAAAGTCGCTGTCTACTCTTGTTATGTCGGGATATCTGCCCTCGTTTATCGCATGGGCATTGGTAACGATAAGGCTCTGCTCCGCCTGTCTGAATATCTTTTTCAGATATACACAGCGAAACGCCCCCGACTCTATGATATCCGAGAGAACGTTTCCCGCTCCCACCGACGGAAGCTGAGAGCTGTCACCTATAAATATGATGCGTGCGCCCGTCTTTGCCGCTCTCAGAAGCGACTCGGTTATCAATACGTCAAGCATGGATGCCTCGTCTATAACGATAACGTCATAGTCGAGCAGATTGTCCTCGTTTCGCAAAAATCTCGGCTCGTCTCCGTGAGAATAATCCATCTCCAGCAGTCTGTGGACGGTAAAGGCATCATGCGAGGTCGTCTCGCTCATGCGCTTTGCCGCTCTGCCCGTCGGGGCGCATAGCGCAATTCGCAGACCCATACTGTCAAAAATGCCGAGCAACGCCCGTATGACCGTGGTTTTACCCGTTCCGGGACCGCCTGAGAGCACAAACACTCCGCTCACAAGAGCCTCGTATATCGCACGCCGCTGAAGCCCCTCGTATGTTATGCCCTCCTCAAGCTCTATCATTCTGATGAGTCTCTCACAGTCTGCCATCGTATTTGACTGCGCAGCTCCATCCATGCGGCACAGCTTTGCCGCTATGTAGCGCTCCGCATCGTAGTAACGGCTCAGATATATATATTCGCCGTCCTCGGTTTTTCGAGTCACAAGCTCCGAGCTCTCGCACATACGCAAAACGGCGGCTGCCGCATCCTCCTGCGGACAGCAAAGAAGCTCAGCGGATGCCATGCTCAGCTTGTCCTTCGGCATACAGGTATGGCCGTTTTGCACGGCGTTATAGGAAAGCACATACTTTATCCCTGCCTGTATCCTTTCAAAAGAGCCCCTGTCGGCACCCACGCTTCTTGCTATCTCGTCCGCTTTCTCAAAGCCGATGCCCTTTATATGCTCGCACAGAATATACGGATTTTTCTTTACCATATCGACCGCCGCCGCACCCCATCTGTTGTATATGCGCACGGAAAGCGCCGCTCCCACATACTCACGAAAAAACATCATTACGGTGCGAATACCTGCGACAGCCTTAAACTCCTCGCTTATCTTCTGCGCCTTTTGCATTGATATTCCCTGAATAGAGGCTAACCACTGAGGCTTTTTCTCCATCACCTCAAAGGTATCGGTGCCGAATGCCTCCACGATCTTTGCGGCGGTAACGGGACCTACCCCCTTTACCGCACCCGAGCAAAGGTATTTTAAAATAGCCGTTTCTGTTGCGGGCAGATGCTTTTCATAGTTTTCAAACTTGAACTGTCTGCCGTATTCCTGATGATGAACCCACCCGCCGTAAAGTGTTATCTGTTCGCCCTCGGCTACCGTCGGACAAACTCCCGTTGCGGTGTACACGTCGTCTCCGCAGTCTATTTCAATGACACAGTAGCCGTTGGCATCGTTTTTATATATTATTCCGTAGACATTTCCTGAGAGAGCGAGCAGTCTGCCCGTATCTGCGTTATTTTGTATACTTGGCATTTTACACTCTCCCCCTCAAATACTGTAATGTGTTCGCTTCCACGCATTTTATTCGCTGTCAGCCTTTTGCCTCAGATACACCTCGTAGCCGCTTTGGCAAAGAAACTGAACCGACTCCGCCCTGTCCGTCAAAATGACAGGCACAAGCTCGGCGTTTGACGAGTCAAGCGCCAAGGACGCCGCAGAATTTATGTTTTTTTCAAGCTCGGAAAAGTCGGATGTCTCCTCGGCTCTGACCGCATATACGATCTTGACCCTTCGGCTCAGCGCCGCTCCGAGTCCTATGCAAAATCTGTATACGCCGTAGATCGCAAACATACATAAAATTATTTCTAAAAATTCTTTCATAACCATACCTCCTCTAACAGTTTATGACAGAGGAGGTATTTTGCGAAATTTATGCATGAAAAGCGCAAGGCTTAAGCTTCAGGCTTTTTTCATTCACTGTGCCTTACAGCAGCTTTGCAAGCTCATCCTTTATATCAAGCTTTTCCCAAGGAGAACCAAGGTCCTCACGTCCCATATGGCCGTATGCCGCATGAGCAGAATATATCGGACGGCGAAGGTCAAAGCGGTCGATTATCGCTGCGGGGCGAAGGTCGACAAGCTCGCAAACCTTCTTTTCTATAGCGGCGGTATCCACCCTCTCGGTTCCGAATGTGTCAAGAAGGACCGAGACCGGCTTTGCTACTCCGATAGCATAAGCTATCTGTACCTCGCACTTGTCGGCAAGACCTGCCGCAACGACATTCTTTGCAATATATCTTGCCGCATACGATGCGCTTCTGTCAACCTTTGTCGGGTCTTTTCCCGAGAAAGCACCGCCGCCGTGTCTTGAATATCCGCCGTATGTATCGACGATGATTTTTCTGCCCGTAAGTCCGCTGTCGCCGTTGGGTCCTCCCACAACGAAACGTCCTGTCGGATTTACAAAGATTTTTGTATCCGCATCCACCATATCGGCAGGTGCGACGGGAGTGATGACCTCACGGATGATATCCTCTCTGATCTGAGAGAGCTCTACGCTGTCTGCGTGCTGTGAGGATACGACTATCGCATCAATGCGGGCAGGCTTGCCGTCATGGTATTCTACCGTGACCTGTGTTTTTCCGTCGGGACGCAGATATGAGAGCGTGCCGTTCTTTCTTACCTCGGAAAGCTTCATTGCCATTTTGTGTGCAAGGGATATCGGAAGAGGCATAAGCTCCTTTGTCTCGTTGCAGGCATAGCCGAACATCAAGCCCTGGTCTCCCGCACCCGTGTCATAACCGTCGGTATGCTCTCCGCTCTTTGCCTCGGCAGACTTGTCAACGCCGAGTGCTATGTCGGGAGACTGACCGTGAATGGAGCTGATGACAGCACAGCTGTCACAGTCAAAGCCGTACTTTGCTCTGTCATAGCCTATCTCTCTGACCTTTTCTCTAACTATCGTCTGAATATCAACATACGCATCTGTCGTTATTTCTCCCATGACAAGCACAAGACCCGTCGTTGCAGCAGTCTCGCACGCAACACGTGCCATAGGGTCACGCTCAAGTATAGCGTCAAGCACAGCATCGGATATCTGGTCGCATATTTTATCCGGATGTCCCTCTGTTACCGATTCACTGGTAAAAAATTCTTTTCTCATGTTTTGCTCCTTTGTTTTTTATGTTATTATTATTTTTTATAAATAAAATCGGCACACCCGAGAGTGTGCCGAGGCATTCTCTCATCTGACAGGAATTAGCACCTTTTTCTTTCACAGAATAGGTTGCCGGGCTTCACAGGGCCAGTCCCTCCGCCGCTCTTGATAAGAATCATATAATTTTTTCTTCGTTAAAACAAAAATTCAAGTCCGCTGATAATACCGTAGCACGCAAGCGACATGATAAGACCTGCGCACAAAATACCCAAAAGTATCGAAATAAAGGCATTTTTAAATCTCATGTTAAGCAACGATGCGATAAGCGCACCCATCCATGCGCCCGTTCCCGGAAGCGGTATCGCAACGAACAAAAACAATCCGAAGGTCGCATATTTCGTAACCTTGTCCGATTTGCTCGTTCCCTTACACTCAAACCAAAGTGCGATCCTCTCGAGCTTGCCGCCGCATTTTTTCATAAACCTGAAAACCGCTCTTATAAAAAGCAGTATGAACGGAACTGGGATGATATTTCCGATAACGCTGACTATATATGTGATATACCACTCCAGCCCAGCAACGGAACCTGCAATTATCGAGCCTCTGAGCTCAAGCAGCGGCACCATAGACAGAAAAAATACCGTCAGTATCTTACCCATCAAATATATTTCTCCACTTCTTTTCGTTATACACCGCCCATTTTATCACAAAACAGCCCTCGTGTCAACCGAATATGGCAAATGTTTTATTTTTGCAACATAAGAGTGCGGCGCATTATTTCTTAGGTGCTTCTTTTTTCTTCATTGAGATGAGCTTTCTGCCAAAATTCTCTCGCAAGATTTTGTCAAGCACTCTAAGAGACAACCCGACTATACCGAGATAGTCTCCCCGTATCTCGTCTATAAACATTGCGGCACGCCCCTGCACGGCATAAGCGCCTGCCTTGTCGTACGGCTCGTCGGTGTCAAGATACGCCTCGATGTCCTCCTCGTCAAGTGCGGCAAAATCCACCTCGCTCACACTCACATCACTTTCGGTCCTGCCGCCTATCACTACGGAAATTCCCGTGTATACTCTGTGAGTTTTCCCCGAAAGAGCCTTGAGCATACGGCGTGCGTCCTCTCTGTCGGCGGGCTTTCCCATAAATTCGCCCTCGCAGTACACCACCGTGTCTGCCCCCACGATGCAAAGCCCGTTTACATCGACGTTGTGGGAGACCAGCATATCACGCACCGCACCCGCCTTTCTCGACGCTATCGCCTTGCATCTTGCGGCAGGGTCATCTATGTCGCTTGACTCGTCTACGTCCTCGCTGAGCACTTCATAATCTATCATCAACTCGTCAAGTATCTCTTTTCTTCTCGGAGATTTTGACGCAAGCACCATCATCATAATACAAATACTTCCTTTCCTGCAGCTGAAAAAGATGTTAACACATAAAATACGATTTGTCAAGAAGCGAGAATATGATAATATTTGTTCAATAAATTATTTTTTTTCAAATCTGTAAAGAGAAACATGCTCATACTTTTCTCCGACATGAAGGATATATTTTCCCTCGTTGCACGCATTCGGTTCATACTGAGGCTCGAGTGCAACGGCACTTCTCCGAATGACCTCGGTATTGTTCTTGAAAGGAGCATGACCGCCGATGAGATTTGCTGTATATACCTGTATGCATGGCTTGTCCGAATAAATACTTAACGATCGTTTGTCGGATGAATATACGCAGTGCTCCTTTAGCTCTCTTCCCTTGTAGTTTATGCTTGGCGCATCATCGGAAATAATATAATTATGACCGTAGCCGCCAAACATCTGAAGCTGCGGGTGCGGACTGTCTATTCTCTCTTTTATCTTCGGCCCGTCAGAGAGATCAAGCACACTTCCCTTCACCTCATATATTATACCTGTAGGTCGGCAGACGTTATCCTTTTCGCTCATTCTGTCCGCATTTACCTTCAATCTGTGCTCAAGTATCACGCCGCTGTCAAAGCCGTCGATATTAAAGTAAGAATGATTTGTCATATTGACGGCGGTGTCCTTGTTGCTTTCCGCCTCATATCTGATGCAGAGCATATTGTTATCGAGCGAAAATCTGACCCTTACATCAAGATCCCCGGGAAAGCCGTTTTCTCCGTCGGGACTGATCCTTGAAAACTCAATATACTCGATACCGTCGCACACATAATTTTTTGAGTCCCAAACCCTTCTGTTGAATGCCTCGGGTCCTCCGTGATTGCAGTTGGTATCAAAATCATTTATCGGCAAGGCATAAGTGCTCTCACCTATCTTCAACCTTGCATTCGCTATTCTGTTGGCGTATCTTCCGATCGTCGCACCGTAATAATCAGAGCACTCAACATACTCCTCAAGACTGTCAAAGCCACACTCAACATCCACTCCGTCAAAGATAAGCTTTTGTATAACGCATCCCCAATTAAGAATGCTCATACTGAGAATACCGTTATCAAGTGTATAGCGATATATATTTTTTCCTTCACACTGTCCAAAAAGCTCTTTTTTCATAGCATCATTCCGTTTCGGTAGAATTCTTTTCGGCACCAAGAGCGCACTTGCTCTTTTTATCCTCAAAGTATTTTCTCAACAGCGATATTGCGATAGATACCGTATTGAACGATTCGGTGAATACGCCGAAAATGTTCATTGATACGACATTATATATGATCCACGCAGGTGCTGTGGTACAAAAATAATTGATCTTATACTTTACAGCATCGTGAGACCAAAGTGCTATGACATAAGGTATCATAACAACACCTGTAAGTAGAGATACCCATCCCTCTGCCGCATAAAAATATATTCCGAATCCAAGATAAAAAACTGAAAAGATCACTATCCATATCTTGCTTTGTGCCCATTTTTTATCCGAGAGAGATATCAGACGCAAAACGGTAGAAACAAGGTTTTGCGCCGCTCCCTGATATGCACCGAGAAAGATAAATGCGATAGCGTATATAAAAGAAAGAAGCGCCTGATAAAGCGTCAGCGTCTTTAGTGATTTGATCTGAAATGACAGTATCCTACATACAGAAACAAAAAAGCTGACACAGGTACCTATTATCATAACTGTTGATTCGTCCAAGCCAAACATATGTAAAAATTCTCCCGCCGTATTTTTACGGCTCAATACAAAAAAATTTTTTTTGCTCTGTGCATTTATCAAAATACACAGAGCAAAAATAAGAATTATTTAATAATGATCCTATGCCAAGTAGTCTTGTCAACGCTGTCTGCCAAAGAAAACGTATCAGAGGTTGCCTTTTCGTTTTGTTTATCCTTGTTATAAACGATAGCATTAAAGCCGAGCAGCCCATCATTAATGTGTGCGTATCTTCTCGGTATCTTCATCTCAATAATAGCGCCTGTATCATTGTCATCCGCTGCATCAAGTGTTCCGTCAAGCCAAAGCGCTACCTCAACACCATCGGTGCTTTGCGCTGTACGTGTGCTTCCGTCGAAATACTCGAATGTGATCTGACCATTCAGATCGCATTTGAGATTGTAAAAGCCCTTGGCGCTTGAGTCGGATAGCATAACCGAGATGCTGTCTCCCGTAAACAGAGAGTTGTCAAGTCTTTCTGCAAGAATGTAAATATACTCATCATCATACGCAAAGCGGAAGCTCACCTGAGCCTGAGACTTACTTCCGATAAAGAGCGCATCTGTTTGTGCACTCCATTCCTCGTTGCCACCGTCTATCGTAGGCGTGAGCTTTTGTGCATTTACATCGTGATTGAGATAAAAGCGCGCTACATTGATGTTTGCCGTATTGGAGGATGTTACTGCGGGGGAAGTCAGAATAGCACTGTGGTCCGAATCCATAAGACAGCTGCCCCAAAATCCTCCGACCTCAAAGACGCTCATTGCATCTGCGTAGTTCAGCGCATCTGCGCTTCCGAGTCGAGCATAGAAAGTATTTCCCTGATTGTAGGTAAGAAGAGTCTCGCCCGATGTGAACTGAGCTATATACGGTCCTGCACCGAGAAACATATTGTTCGATCTGATCGAAGGTCCCGACTCATCAAAGCCGATCCACGTAGCCCAATTATCCTTTGAAATTCCTACAGATATCTTGTACACATCCGAGCTGCCTGTCCCGGGGAAACGACTCTCGCCTACAAGGGCGATACTGCCGTTGTTGAGTTCCACCGCACTTGCCATCTGGTCTGTAAAGCACTTTACTCCGTCGCTTCTCGTTGTAACATACTGCTTCATTACATATTGCGGTGCATACGGTGCTTCCTTTATATCAGGAGTCCATGTCTCTCCGTTGTCGGTAGAGCGTATCATGCCAATGCCGCTTGATATTCTCTCGTTACTGTAGCCGTAAAGATATATTTTTTCTGCAGTCGCAGAGAAATACACCTGTATCTCCCCGCTCTTCTGCACAAATACATATGGCTCCCAGTTGGTGCCTACATATATGACCTTTTTCTCAGACCAGGTCTTTCCTCCGTCAGTAGAGCGGATCGAAACAAGTCCGTTCTCTCCAACCATAGTTCGATATCCGCTTACAGCTCTGAAGGATGATACGATAAGGATATCGCCGTTCGGAAGAACTGCCGCATCTGCCGTCATATATCTGCGAGTATCTGTACCGTCAAGTATTTTTTCGTCCTTCAGTATCACTCTCGGAGTATCAAAGTTTACTCCGTCCTTGCTCGTCGAAAACATAATATTTCCGCCGTACTGACCGCTTTGGAATATCAGAAAGTACTTATCGTCCGATATTTTCTTGACTCTCGGGTACATCGCAAACGCTGTGTTGAGCAGATCATAGCTCTTGAGTGTATTGCTTTCTCTGAAGTTTCTCTCAAGAGAGCTATGCTGATAGCTGTTTGCATGGCTGTCAATCTCTGCGTTCTTGTTAAGATCGGAGATCGAGTTGATAGTGTATTTTTTTGCGTCGGATGTATCTGTGCCTCCCGATGTATCGACGGAGGTATCATCATCCGACACATCACCTGTGCCGTCATCCTTTACGGTAAGGATCTTTTCTCCCGATGCAGTAATAACTGCAAGATGCGGGTCATTCCACGACATAAGACCGAAGCGGTCCTCCTTGTCAGCGGTCTGATTTGCATTGAGATCCTCAGAGATCTTTTTGACCTCCTCCGCAAAGGTGTCAAAGGTCCAATTGTCATTTTCTACAAGCTCGTACGGATTTTGAAGCGTCGGATACTGCACGATCAGCTCCTTGTTGAAAAGGATGCAGTGAGTTACCTTCTTATATGTAAGGCTGATATCTCCTGCCGTAAAGAAGAGCTTGTTCAGAATAGCGAGGTCTTCATTTGCATTCTGATCCCACCATGAACGCTCAAGGTTCATATTAGGTAATGTATTAAGGTCTGTAAGGTATCCGCTGTATGCAAGAGTTCCGCAGTCATAAGCGCCGATAACTCCCATATCATATTGTAATATCCCGACTCTATACCATCTCTGCGTATATTATGACTTTCACCCTTTTCTGCAAGAACAGACGGCGAAAAGCACACTGCAACAAGTAGCAAAAGCATGGCAAAGCGGAAAATTTCAAAAAAGCTTCATCTTTTGTTTTCCTCGACTTAATTTATTATCAAATTTCTGTTATGATGGCATGTCATTGAAATGGCGTGACGCTTTTTTTACAATACTTTGCATAAGCCGAAACATTTTTTACATTATGTGCTCGGTCGCCATTGCAGGGTCAGTGAGCGGCCTGTTCTTATAATCACATAATTTCAGTTTGTCTAAAAAGGAACTCAAATGCAGAATAGTGACTTATTTTTTCAGAATAGTGACTTGATTTTGCAAAAGAACTTTGCTATTATTAGCTCAAAAATAAATCACCGTTTTTTGAAAGGAGAGGCGAAAACGCCGCCGCATTTTTGACTATGATTTTTTATAAAAGAAAAGAAAACGATACAGCTCCTGCAGGTCAGCCCGACCCTTACATGATAGAGGAGGACGGCAGGTTCTATGTTTACGCAACTCATTCCAAAGGAGTGCAGCTTTATGTAAGCGACGATTTTGAGAATTGGAGCTTTGACGGGTTTTGCTACAGCCATGAGGGCGAAAAGGAATATTGGGCGCCCGCAGTAACAAAGATAGACGGCAAATACTATATGTATTACTCTACCCAGCCTGTAGGTGAGAGCGATGCACATACACAGTGCATAAAGGTCGCCGTCTCAGATACGCCGAAGGGTCCCTTTACATATGTCCGCACAATGCTCGAGCCCTTCTCGATAGACCCGCATGTAATTGAATATAAGGGCAGTTACTACATCTTTTACAGCGTAAATGACTATGAAGCAGAAAGAGCAGGCACGTATATAGTTGTCGACAAGCTCGTATCTCCCACAGAGGCAGAGGGAAATCCCGTACCTGTCGTAAAGCCGAGCCTCGATGAGGAGATCTACCAAAAAAACCGTTTCAAAAAAGGTCAGCACTGGCACACGATCGAAGGTGCGTTTTATTTCTTTGACAATGACACACACTTCTGTATGTACAGCGGAAGCGCATGGACAAACGAGACCTACTTTGTCGGTTACAGCACGGCAAAGGGCTCACCCGATGATCTTCGCAAGCTTGAATGGACAAAATATCCCGACAACAACACCTACAGACCGGTGCTTGCAAAGACAGACTTTGTTGAAGGTACGGGTCATAACAGCGTGATAAAACACAACGGCGAGTGGTGGATAATCTACCACGGCAGAGATATCGTGCCGGACGGAGAGAAGAAACCGGGCCGTTCCTTCAGAGGAGATATCATGCACGTTGACAAAGACAAAATAAGCGTTACCATAACAAAGTAAATACATTCTGCCAACCGCTTTTTTAATATCTCTCATAACAAAAACCGGAGCGCACATCAGTGCCTCCGGTTTTTTTGCTGTGTATCTGAATATTTTTTATCCGAGCTATCGTCAGATATATTTATCAAGCTCACTTATCTCGATCTCAGTCTGTGTGCTGTCGCTCATATTCTTGAGCACTGCCTTGCCGCTCTCAAGCTCCGAGTCTCCTATGATAAGCGTATACTCTGCGCCTATCTTGTCGGCATATTTCATCTGCGCCTTGAGGCTTCTGCCTACAAGGTCACACTCGCAGTAAATTCCCTTTTCTCTGAGCTTTTTCACAATGCCGACAGCCGCCGTCTGAGCCGCCTCGCCCAAAGAAGCAATATACAGACGCATCTTATCCTTTGCGGCAGGGACTATTCCCTGAGCCTCCATTGCGAGAATGAGTCGGGTAATTCCCATAGCAAAGCCTATACCCGGCAAAGACGGTCCGCCAAGCTCCTTTATAAGTCCGTCATATCTGCCGCCGCCGCATACGGTGCTCTGCGCTCCGATATCGTCACAGATAAACTCAAATACGGTTCTTGTGTAATAGTCAAGTCCGCGCACGATACCCGTGTCTATCGTGTACTCGATATTCATAGAGTCGAGCATCTTTTTAAGCGAGTCAAAGTGCGCCTGACAGTCGGGGCAAAGATAGTCGATGACTCTCGGTGCATCCTGCGAAAGCTCCTTGCAAATCGGGCTTTTACAGTCAAGGACTCGCATCGGATTTGTATAGAGACGCCCCTTGCACGTATCGCAGAGTCCGTCCTTTTTCTGCTCGAGATGAGAGATGAGCGCTTCTCTGTATTTCGGTCTGCACTCGGGACAGCCTATTGAATTTATATGCAGCTTTATCCCTTTGATGCCGAGCTCACGCAAAACGTCATACGCAAGTGCAATAACTGTGGCATCAGCCGCAGGAGAAGCTGCACCGAACATCTCCGTACCGAACTGAAAGAACTCACGGCTTCTTCCTGCCTGAGGTGCCTCGTATCTGAAGCAGTTGATAAGGTAAAAAAGCTTGAGCGGCATTGCGTCCGAGCATTTTCCGTGTTCTATCACCGCACGGGCAACGCCTGCCGTTCCCTCAGGTCTGAGAGTGAGCGAGCGTCCGTCAAGGTCTGAGAAGGTGTACATTTCCTTTTGTACTACGTCACTTGTCTGACCGACTCCCCGACGAAAAAGCTCTGTCGCTTCAAAGGTAGGGATGCGTATCTCCTCAAAGCCGTATTTTGCCGCTACCTTGCGTGCCGTCTCTTCTATATATCGAAACGCAGGGATCTGCTCGGGCAGAATATCCATAGTTCCGCGCATTTTCGTAATCATAAAAATCTCCTTTGACGATCCTTTTTCATAATCATACATCTTAGAGTATATCATGTTTTTCAGCTAATGTCAACGAAAAAACTCGGACCTGCTCCAAAATCGGGCTGTCTGGGATAAATCCAAACCAAATATGCTCTCACGTCAAAGACAAAAACAGACAATACGGCAAACGAATGTAGTTTTTTGCTCTCCGTTTCTCTCACAGCCGCCTTTTATTCATAATGGGGATGCTTACAGCAACGGATACAGCGCACAGAACTGCCGTGATAATAACAGCGCTGTAATACACGGATATTTTCTCAGCTCCGACCAACAGCGGGGCTGTATTCATCAGCATCGTCGGCGAATATTCCTTCACCCTCGGCACAAGCCCTACCAGATATGCGGCAAAAAACACTCCGCCCGTACCGACTAAAACGGCGGTATTCGAGCTTGCGGCAGCCGAGAAAAGCACGGTCAGCATGACAACCCACAGTCCGAGCAGCCACAGGCATATAACAGAAAATACAAGGTTGTGAGCGACCCCGTTATCCCAAAAGTATGCGTTATATGCATAGGTGATGGCAAAGCACAGCCAATAGCCTGCCGAATAAATAACGGTCAACACCGCAGTCTTTGAGATAACGACCTTGTATCTGTCAAGTCCCTTTGTCAAAATCGGTACAAGCGTCCCGGACTGATATTCCTTTGTAAAAATATTGCTTTCGAGCAGAACAAAGGCGATGAGCGCAATGGGGATGTTTTTGAAAAACTGAGTCCAGGATGCCATGGCATCTACGGTAACGGAGGTGACTGTCATGCCGCTTTCGGCAAGAGACTCAGACATCATTTCAAGCAGCCACGGTGTCAGCTTTGCTGTGGCGGGATTCATGATACCGAGCAGGGCAAATATTATACAAAGTATCATCAGCCTCCCCGAACGGAGCTGCTGCATCAATTCTTTTTTTGTAAAAGCAAGCAGGGCTCTCATTTTTTTACCGCCTCCATAAACAAAGCTTCGAGCGACGGCTCCATCCGCTCGATTTTCAAAACGGGAATTTTTTTGTCGGTTACATATTTAAGTACGTCAAACAATGTTTTTTCCCTCTCACGAAATATGAGCCGATTTTTGTCCGTCTGCCTAAAGCCGTCAAATGCGCCAAGCAAATACTGCGCATCGCTCTCCCGTTGTGTTTCAATCAGATACTCCTCCGTTCGGTACCCTTCCTTAATGTCGGAAAGCTTGCCCTGCATATTCACCGCACCGTCGCTCAAAAAAGCGATATCCGTGCAAATGCGCTCCACATCCGAAAGAATGTGTGTTGAAAACAAAACGGTCGCCTGCTCTCTTACCGACAGAAGAATATCGAGTATTTCCTTTCTTCCCACGGGGTCGAGGGCTGAAGTCGGCTCGTCACAGATGAGCAGCTTCGGGCGGTTGAGCAGTGCCTGCGCAATGCCGAGGCGTTGCTTCATTCCTCTCGAAAAGCCCTTGATACGGTGTCCTTCACCGCCGAGCCCCACCAGCTCCAACAGCTCATTTGTGCGGTGTTTTGTCTCGGATTTTTTCATGCCGGTTATCTCGGCGCAAAAGCAAAGGTATTCGGGAGCTGTCATAAAGGAATAAAACTCGGGCACATCCGGCAGATATCCGATATAACGGTTGGTGGCGGTTTGTCCGTAGACAACCTTTTCGCCGAACACCGTGATCTCTCCCTCGTCCGGCTTTATCAGACCGAGTACGGTCTTCATCGTCGTGGTCTTCCCGGCTCCGTTTTTGCCGATAAACCCGAAAACGCTATGCTCGGGAACAGACATCTCAAGTCCCCTGAGAACCTCCTTGTCCCCGAAATGCTTTTTCAGACCGGTTATATGAAGCATATCCATGTCAGTCGTCCTCCCTGCCGAGCACAAAATACAGTATCGGACCGATAAAGTTCATAAGAACGATCGTAACGACCAGCCACAGCGTTCTGTTTCCTCTCTTGTAATTGTTGTGAGTCAAAATGTGGAAAAGTGTATAACCAAGCAAAGCAAATTCCGCAACGACAAGAGGCAGCAGAAACGGTAGAAATTCCATGATCTTATCCATTCTTTTTTTCCTCCTTTCCGTAGGTCTCCACGCAAAAGCCCTTATATCCGCAGCAAGTGCAGGTCAGCTTTCTGAGCGTGGGTGTATGACGAGCCCAAAATGCCTCTTTGAGTACAGGCTTGAACACCGCGTGACATTGAGGGCAGATATATACCACACGTTTAAAATAGAAAAGCGTTACCCACACAGCATACGGAAGTGCCGCCGACACATATAAGACAAAAGGCCACCATATCCCCCCCGCTATCCACAAAATAACGGATGTCCATTGTATGATTCCGAGAGGAATCCCGGAGATCAAAAGAATGGCATGGAGCTTTCTCATTTTCTTTTTGTTTTCCATAGCATAAGCTATATCACCGATAGATTCAAACGAGAACCGCTCAACTGCTTTAAGCTCTCGACGGATGCTATCGAGCATTTCGAGCTTTTTCTGCCGCTCGGCAAGCTCCTCCCGAAGTGCCTTCTCATGCTGTTCGAGCAAAACCGAAATAATACTGCCCGGGTCCTGCTCGGAGAGAAGCTCTCCGATGCTGTTTATAGCAAGCCCCGCCTCCCGAAGAAAGCAAATGATCTTCATCCGCTTCAGATCGTCCTCCGAGTACAGCCGTCTGCCGCCCTCAGAAAGCTCGCTCGGTACAAGGATGCCCCTCGTATCGTAATACTGCACCGTTCTGACAGATACACCGCACAGCTTTGCGAGCTCTCCCGTTGTGTATTTTGACATAGCTTTCACCTCCTTACGCTGTCATTGTACTGCATTACGCAGCGTAACAAGCAACCCCTTACGCAGGGGTATTTTTTAAAAATATCGGTCAATTTAAAATACTGCCGCCCAAATGTTCGTTCGGCATAGCATTCTGTGTTTATTTTACCATGATATTGGCAAAGTTACAACAGATATTCTCTTTCTTGGTCTTGTATTTGTCCTGACAATGCGGCAAGGGCATTAACGATACTTATACCACGGCATAAGAGAAAACCGCCGCAAGTATTTTTGCAATATATAGATTTTATAAAATAAATTTTGGTAAATTCCGCTTTTTTTAAAAAAGCACCGCATTACTTATATGAAAGGTTGATGTGCTGCTTGATTTTTGAAAGCACTTATCGAATGAAAATTTATATCAGGAGTTATTATGAATACTAAAAAAATAATGCGGTCATTTTTAGTTTTACTGTTTTGTGTATATTGTGTTTTTTTGATCAATTTTTTGTTTTTGGATGCCAGACTAACAACTCTTACATATGCGGAACATTTAAAAAGGTCGGTCAATTTGGTTCCGTTCAAAACTATTGCGGAGTATGTATCAAAAATTGCAAATAAAACGATCAATCTATCGTCATTTTTAAAAAACATGTTCGGCAATCTTATTTTGTTTTTACCCATGGGATTATTTTTACCTTGTCTGTCAAACAAAATGAGAAAATTTTCAAAGGCTCTTGTCGTTAATCTAATTATTATTTTAGCTGTCGAATGTATTCAGTTGTTTTCAACTTTGGGAAGCTTTGATATAGACGACGTGATCTTTAACATGTTCGGCAGTACAGCAGGACATGCCGTTTTTCAATGCAAGCCGATAAACGTCCTTTTAAAAAGAATGCAAATTGCTTAACAACAACCGCAAAAAGAAGGATATGATAGCAAACTAAAAACAATACATTAAATTTTTTGTATCTATGCATAAATTGCGAAGTCAGTCTTAATATTAGCGTTTATAAAGAAAGGAAGAAAAAATGAAAAAATCTATGCGTAAAATTCTCTTTTGTTTATTTGAAACAATTCTTTGCTGCACAATTTCATTATGAGCGCAAATGCAGCAACTACTTCTATTGCAGAGGAACACGAAAGCTACATACTTTTCACTAACAAGCAAAGAATGAATTCTGACGGTAGCTTTATTTTTGAATTAAATTATCGTCTTACATCAAGTAGATTCACCGCAACCAGTACAACTATTAGAATCGATACTTGCGCGCAAATACTAATGGTAGACGGAACCGGAGATATCTTTACAGATGCTTCTGAACTATTTAGAGTTACTTTATATCATGATGGCTTTTTTGATTCGGCAGTAGATTCTTATATAGGAGCCGCAGACAATATATATGGCGGCAAAACCTTCACAAATATTACAAGCGGAGACAAATACTATTTCATCATTGAACCAGTAGACGAGAATTTCAGTATGACACCTAAATATTTTACAGGGTATGGAAATGTTTCTAATGTTATAGTTAATTAAATTGCACATAAAAAATGGACTGACATTCGCATATATACAATAAAAAACAGAACAGCTCGGCATCTTACATGATGTCGAGCTGTTTTGTGTCAAATACATTTTTTAATATAGTAAAAGAGATTGAATTATTTTACATTATATAATATAATTTAACATAATTATATGAAACATGTTTATATAGCAACAATAGCGGCAACAAGGAGAAACAAATGGTCGATATCAATGAGTACGAAAAGATTGTTAAAAAATACAGAGAACAACTCTTTAAGTACTGTTATTATAGATTGATGCAAAACAAAACACTGGCACAGGAAACTTTGAACGATGTTATTTACGTTTTGTACCAAAAATGGGACACGCTTGACAAAAGCCGAAATATTAAGGCGTATCTCTATCGTGTTGCTGACAGATGTATAAAGCACAATCTCGAAAAATATAATCGGTATTATAAATATAATGAATCATTAGAAGAAGCAATAGATAGCAATAGGTTTGACAGAGAGGAGCAATACGATGAGTATTTTGAGAATGATATGTTTCCTATTGAGGAGTATGTAGAACAGATCAGCAGCTCTCTGCCAAAAGAAATCAGGCAAATATTTATTTACAGATATATAGAGAAAAAAACCATCAGCGAAATATCCGAATTGACCACAATACCATATTCATCCTTGCGGTTAAGGCTGAGCAAAATTGAAAACGCAGTAAGAGATGAAGTTAAGAAGATTTTTAATTAAATTTATAAAATTCCGCTTTTTTCCCAAAACAGCCTCATTACTTATTATGAGGTGATAAATATGATATAGAATAACGTAGGAGATTTTTATGAGTTCCAAATTAGAAGAAAAACTCTTGGAAATTGAGAAAGAAAACCCGATTTCAAATGACGAAGAATTGATAAACGCTGTAAAATCCATAATTGACAAGGAAGAGGCTCTGTCTGTCGAAGAAAGAGATTTTGATTTGATAGATGAGGCAATCGAGGCAGTATTTTTATTGAATGATGTTGATATTGAGCATATAAACAAACGCGCTCAAAAAACAACAGACGATTTTTTAGAAAAGATCAGGACAGTCAACCAATCCGCCGTAAAAAATAAAAAAAATAAATCTTTCAGATTAAAATGGCTCATTCCGATAGCAGCGGTGGTTTCTTTAATGATCGTTGGTACTGTTACAGCATATGCCTTTGGCTACAATATTTTTAACATGTCAAAAGATGCAATCGTGCAGCTCGTAGAAAAAGTTTTATATAGGCAAGGCGATACTGATATAATCGTCACAAGCAATGTAAAAAAATATGATGATTTTGATGTTTTCCTGAAAGAAGAAGATACTTCCCAATTACTTCTTCCGTATGAACTTCCGAAAGATTACAAAATAGATAAAATTCGTGTAGAAGATTATGAAATCTATAAAACAATATCTTTTTCTATAATTTATGAAGCAGCAACTTATCAGATCATAATAAAGGCACCGCAATCCGGCAATATCGGAAACAGCGAAAACAAACCGCAGCTCATGGGTAACTATGATGTATATTACAGCACATACGACAATATTCATCAGGGTGAGTTTGAATACAAAGATAATTATTATAGCGTTACAACTTCTTCGTATGACTGCTTAGAAACAATTATTGAATGTTTGGAGCGATGCTGTTCATTCTCAAGAACATGAAACCCGCACGAACTATAAAATTCGAACGTCACAATCGCATCACGCAAGGACATAAAGTCAGTATTCAATATATATATTCTCTCACCTTGTAATAATCCCCCATCTGGAATATTGGATAAACTGATGTGCCATTTTCGCATTTCTCGGCCTGAAATACGCCCTTTTTCTATTACCCCGTAATTTTTACACACAAATAAGGCAGCTGCGGATTTTGCAGCTGCCTTATCAAGCATATTAAGTTATAAACCCATACGGCGGGAGAGCTGATCCGGGTTATCTGCGTATTCCAATGCAGTTTCTTTCGTAATGCGGCCACGTTGATACAGTTGCAAAATAGACTGATCCATGGGCAGCATGCCCTCTTGACTTCCTGCGGCAATCGCTGCAGGTATTTGGTGGCTTTTACAATCCCGAATCATGCTGCGCACAGCTCCGGTGACTTGCAGAATCTCAAAAGCCGGTACTTGACCGCCATCCACATCCGGTAAAAGCTGCTGGGAAACCACGGTGCGAAGCACGGCACTTAACTGAATACGGATTTGGCTTTGCTGATCCGACGGGAAAGTGTCAATAATTCGGTCAATGGTGTTGACCGTTCCCCGGGTATGGAGGGTAGCGAACAAAAGGTGTCCCGTTTCTGCCGCTGTAACCGCGGTGCGGATTGCCTCGGCATCGCGCATTTCCCCCAGCTGAATAACATCCGGTGCTTGCCGCAGACAAGCGCGCAAGGCCGTCAAGTAATCCCCAGTATCTACGGAAATCTCTCTCTGGCTGACAATACTCTTCTGATTTCGGTGGAGGTATTCAATGGGGTCTTCCAGGGTAATAACATGGCAGGCCCGTTCCTGATTAATACGATCGATCAAGCAAGCCAATGTGGTGGATTTTCCGCACCCCGCAGTACCGGCAATTAGCACCATTCCACTGTTTAGCATTGCTAAATTCATAATCTGCGCCGGAATGGACAATTCCTGCCAATCAGGAATAGAAAAGGCAACAACACGTATAACTGCAGCCCAGGAACCTCGCTGCCGATAGGCGTTCACTCGGAAGCGAGCAAGCCCTGGAATTGCGAAGGAAAAATCATCATCACCGGAAGCCTGAAACACACCGAGATCCCGTTCTGCCAAGGTATAGATCTCTGTGATAAGCTGCTCACTGTGCATAGTCGTGAGTCGTTGGGCATCCATGGGAACAAGCAATCCCTCCAACTTATAGCTGACGGGAGCGCCAGGTACAAAGAACAAGTCTGATGCTCCGTCTTTGGCCGCCCGGGATAAATATGTCTGTAATAACTCCATAGGAACTCCTTTCGTCAGCCCTGCCCATTCCAAACGGGGCGTTTTTCATCTGCCTGCCAGCGAACATTAGAAATAACCTGCCAGCGCAAAATGGTATAATTATCGTTTTCCACCATAACCTGCACAACTAGCACCTGCGTATCCGAAACAGTACAAGTGTAGGTATAGAAATTTCCATCCTGGGAAACACCTTCAGGCTTCTCTCCTGCCCGCAATCTTGCAAGGATTCTTTCCGCTTCTGTATCTGCCTCATAATAATCGGTGACCGCTTTGGCAGCATGATCGCTTAACCTGCCATTTGCCTGCACCGTAGAAATAGACAGAAGCGCAAAAATAGTCAGGCACAGCACAGCAAAAATCACAAGCAGCGAGCTGGCACCAATAACAGGGGGCGTTATGGATGTCTTTTCCTTCACGGTGCCACCTCCTGCCAAGAAATCGTCAGTTCCGCAAAGATGTCATCGACTATAGGCTGAACAGTCAGTGTGGCACTGCCCAAATAATCAACATCACATGCGATGGCGGTAGCACAAATCCGATACGTACCGGGGGTCCCGGTTATATTCCAGTTTTCGTCAAATTCCAGCACCCACTGTGTCTGCGTTGCACTTCCACCGTAAGATGCCGCAGCAGCAGAGAAATCCCCACTATGCGCTTTGAGTACTTCAGCAGCACTCTGCAGTTCTACCATTGCCCGATCGCGATCCCTATAATACAAGGATTGTTTGTCTGACCAGGCAAATGCCCGCAGACACAACGCTGCCGCCAGAATCAAAATAAGCAGCATAATAACTTGCTCTATCAATGCTAGAGAGGCATTCTTTTTCATTGCGAATCTCCCCCTCGTGCAGATATCGTTAAATGCTGTGTATTGCCTTCCGTGTCGGTTAAGATAAAAGAAAAAACACTACCATCCTGAGACACAGATAAACTGCTCAAAGGCAAAATTTTCTCCCCGTCTTCCGGAAAAAAATCACCATCGGCAAGCGTGAATATTTCCATCAGCCAATTCTCGTAGCAGTAAATACGGGTGACAAATTCTAAGCCTTCGATGTCTTGGGAAATCCGCAGGCTATCGACCGTTCCAAAGGTATCTGTAGATATTGCAGCAGGGCTGGGCGCTTGACGCATTTTGGTTGCGACATACTGGGCACATGTACGGCTGTCATAACTGTATTGATCCCGCTGCGTGAGTCGACGGTAGACCCCAGCACCGTTTAAAAGTACAAACAAAATGCTGATGGCAAACAGCACAAAGGTCAGCAACGCAACCAATCCGGATAGTGATCCGTTTTTTAAAAAATTCCTCATGTTTCTTTTACCAAAACCGTAATTTCAGGCATCAAGTTGTCAGCGAATATTTCGTAAAAAACGGAATAACGGCTTTTATCAATTTGAATGCCGTAATGTTGCTTTAAATAATCCAATGTTGGAGGGTAAATTCCCTCAGTAGCATAGCAGGCCACAGTGGCTCTGCGCAGTGCCATTTCCAGTTGGGCGCGGCCTTCTTCATATTGCCCAGCACTCAAATGATTTACTGCCGGGAAAAACCATAACAACAGCGCCGACAGAACCCCTGCAACAAGAACAATTGGCAGCCCAAATCGCGATGTCTTTGTTTTTCGTCTCATAACATTTACCCAATAGACGTCATGATGTGCATCAAAGGAAGCATAACGGACAAAAGGACAGTGCCAATCAAGGCACAGGCAACTACTACCATAGCCGGCTCCACTTTGCTCATCAAACCGTACAGCCGCTCTTGACTTTTGTTCGCAAGGTCTTCCGCAATGGATTCCAGAACAGCTTCACTGCGTCCGCTGCGGGTGCCGGCTTCCAGTAATCGGCAATCGGCTGGGGTTAAGAAACCACTTTGCCGCAACGCTTGTGCAAGCGTGCTTCCGCCATTGAGCAGAGAAACGCATTTATCACATCGATTGTGGAAAGCAGGTGCTTCTCCTTGGGACAAAACAGAAGCCAGTAAAACCGCTTCCTGCGGTGTCATACCGCTACTTAGTGCCATGGATAGCACCTGAACAAAACGGGCCGTGTTGATTGCGGCAAATACCCCCCGGTCGCTGCGATGTCTACGCCAAAACGAGAAAATAGCTTTTCGGATAGGGGGAATAACGCCTACAATCAAGCAGATGGCCAGCAACCCACACAAATAGGGCAAAATCTGACGTAACACAACGCCAAATGCCAGCAATCCACCTGCGATACCGGTCAAACGACTGCCCAACTGGGCATAAACCTGATTGAATATAGGCAAAACCCATACCAACAGAATAACCATAACGATCAAAAGCACGCCAAGCAGCATAGCAGGATATAGCAGAGCCGCTCTTAGCTGACGGGTCAGTTGTCCCTGCTCCCGATAGTAGTGCGCAAGGGAATTCAAAGTTTCCTCCGTTTTACCCACATGCTCACCTACCTGCAGAAGTGTGCAGACATAAGAAGGAAAACATCCGGTTTTTTGAAAAACTGCTGCCAAAGAGATGCCCTCATCCGCTTGATGCGCCATATCTTCCAACAGTTTTTTGCACGCAGCATCCTGTTCATCCTGTGATAGCAGCAAAAGCGCATCTCCAACGCCGATTCCTGCATGCATCAGATGAGAAAGGCTCATGCACAAAGAGCCGATCTCTTCATTTGTCAGCTTGATCTGTTTCATAGAATATTCCTACCTACTGTGGTTAATAATAGTATTTACCGGAATAGTTCGTACCGTTACCGATATAATCCATAATGCCGGAGCCACCGTTGGCAGCAAACGTAGGATCCATTCGTTGCCACTTTACACCGTCAAAGTAAATAACGCCGTCCACCCATCCAGTACTCTTAGAATAAACATTGATCCACGCATGGTACACATCGCCGGCATAACCGATTACCAGCTTCGTAGGCACACCTTGGCTGCGCAACATACCGGTCATCAAAGCAGCATAGTCAAAGCAGATGCCGGACATTTTGCTCAGGACAGAATCCAGATTCGGCAGATATCCGCTAGTAACATTCGCGGCAAGTTCCTTATCGTATTTCATGTTATACACGACAAAGTTATAAATGGCCTCCACTTTTTTCAGCGGATCTGTCATGCCGCCGGTTAGGCTGGCCGCTGTAGAAACTGTTCCAGGTGCGTTGTCAAAGTTAACATACTGGTTTGACCGAATAAACGGAGCAAATTCGTCTTCCATAGTAACGCTTATCTTTAGAGACAATACGGATGCGTAACGGTTGCCTTCCACATTCCGATATACGGTGATCTGATAATTACCATTTTCATCCGAAAGTGGGAATGCTGCCCACTGTTTCGGAGTAAGATTATAGGTATATGTAGTTTTCGGTCCTTTTACGCGTACTTTCAGTCGCTTGTTCGTATCCGCAGTATATTGAACCATTACATAGCCGTCTTCGGTATTGGAATAGTCAATAGCGGCAACATCGTTACTCTTCACTTTTTCGCCAGAAGCTACCGCCGTGGTGATATTGGGAATCGCTGCACTAGAATTGGACAAAACTTCCGATTCGCTTCCCGTAGTGTTATTGGGCGCAGTAGTTTCCGGAGGTGCAGTAGTCTCCGGAGGTGCCGTAGTTTCCGGAGGTGCCGTAGTTTCCGGAGGTGTCGTAGTTTCCGGAGGTGTCGTAGTTTCCGGAGGTGTCGTAGTTTCCGAAGGTGTCGTAGTTTCCGGAGGTGTCGTAGTTTCCGAAGGTGTCGTAGTTTCCGAAGGTGTCGTAGTTTCCGAAGGTGTCGTCGCTTCAGAAGGTACCGTTGTACTTCCTGTCGGTTCTTCTGTAGACCCGGTCCCTTCGTTGGGGCTCATATCTATCGACGATGTGCTATCCGGGTTTGTTGTGTCAGGCGAGGACAGACTCCGCTCACAGCCGGTAAAGCTTAGCAGTGTAAGCACCGCCAACATAATGGCAATTGCTTTAAAATACTTAGGTAGCATAGTTTTCTCTCCTATCTATAACTACATTGTAGCAAGCTTCGTATATAAAGTATAAACTATTTTCTCACTAAAGTAAAGTTTTTTTAAATTTTTTATTGCAATTCGTTTTATATTCCTCTATAATAAAATACACTTATAGCGACCAAAAAAGGAAGGAGGCCGGTGGTGTGTCTGAATGTGTGCATGTTACTATGCTGGGAAATTTTACCCTGCAGTTGCAAACACAAAGTGTCAGTAGTGATAGTAACCGGATGCGTAAAGTATGGTTGCTTTTAGCATATCTTATTTACAATCGAAATCACCGATCCTCCCAATCCCAGTTTTTAGAGTTGATTTGCAATTACGGTGAGGAGACTGAAGATTATACCGGAAGATTGAAGGCTCTGTTTTACCGGGCACGCACTTTGCTGAACCAACTAGGTGAAAAAGCCGGACATGAACTGATCGTTTATAAAAACGGCAGTTATGAATGGAATACTGATTACCCCATTCGGTTAGATGTAGAAGAATTTGACCAGCTATGCAATGCGGCTGCAATAGAACAAGACGAAGACGCGCGATTAGATCTGTATCTGCAAGCCTTCGAGTTGTATCGGGGAGATTTCTTAGCAAAACTTTCCATGGAATCTTGGGTCATGCCAATTACTGCATACTATCACCAAATGTATTTAACAGGTGTGGAGCAGGTGTTGGCCATCTTAGCAGACCGCAGTAATTGGGAAAAGGCCGAATCCTTGTGCCGGCGTGCGCTAGTGATTGAACCATACAGTGAAGCGCTTTATCAGTATCTCATGCGCTGCTTAATTGCGAAATCGGATCGCCCCGGTGCGCGTCTCATCTACGAACAGATGAGTGAGATTCTGTTTGAAAATTTTGGTGTCATGCCATCTGAGGAAAGCCGATCACTATATCGAGAAGCCTCTCGAGAAACGAATGACCAATCTATGCACATTGGTGCGGTGCGGGATCAGCTGCGCGAGGCAGAAGAAGCCAAGGGCGCTGTGCTTTGCGAATATGATTTCTTTAAGCTGCTGTATCAGGTACAGGCCCGCGCTATTCTGCGCAGCGGTGAAGTCATACATATTGCGCTGCTATCCTTGCACGGTCGGGATGATAAGCCGCTGTCCCGCAGAAGCCTGGATTGCGCAATGGAGAATCTGCAAGCCGTTACAATGCGAAATCTACGGTTAGGAGATGTAGTTTCACACTGTAGTCTTTCCCAGTTGGTTGTTATGCTACCTCAGGCGAATTATGAAAATAGCAATATGGTCTGCCAGCGGATCATTAAAGCATTCTATCGACAGTTTCCCCATTCCCCCGCAGAGATTCGATTCAGCGTGCAACCTCTGGAGCCAAAGGTTCCAAATAATTGCTAACTACATAACCGAAAAGGCTAGTTTTCTTGACGAAAACTAGCCTTTTTTTATTCTATTTATTCCATTTTCCTTCCAGTACTGCCTGCACGACCCAACGAGACTCGTATGTTCCGCGGCCGGTACATGTCGAAAGGGTCAGAATCAAATCTTCCGTTGTAGGAGTCAATTCTGTCTCCCATACGGAGCTGTTAATATAATGGGCCAAAGCTTGTTCTTTTTCCTTGCTGGTAAAACGCAATCGATAAGTATCTGTTCTAATGCCGGCTTCATACGAAGAAAAAATAGCATAACGATAAATCGCATCATTTGTTGCAATGTAGATATATGGATGTAACTGATAATAGTAATAGTCGCGGTAAAGGTGTAGTCCCGCAAACATGGAGCCGTCCAGCATATTGTGGCCATAGATAATCGTATTAAAATCTTTCAGTTTGGAAGAACATCGTGTTTCCAGGAAAATACTTCCGTGTACATTATCTTTGCCGTCCCATGTAGTATGCAGGTAAGTGTCATTGTCAACGGTATGCATAATTGGGTAGTTGACTTGTGTATTAGGAATATAAATCCAGCCAATGACCTCCCGATTGACATCCTGTAACGCACGGATATCCAACTGCTGCAAATACGATGTATTATCATCCGGAGGCAGGGTCACTTCTGTCGTTTCCGGGGGTGTGGTTTCGGTTGGCTTTGTTTCTGTCGTGCAAGGCACAGGTTCCGTAGTCGGTGCGTCAGTAGTTGTAGGAATAACGCCGGCAATACTCTGGGCATGGGAAGCAGCCTGCTCAGCATCACGGCTATCCAGCATAAGATGGATAATGTGTCCAATGGCGATCAGAAATATAACAGCAAAAACTATTGTTAACAATTTTCGGAGTCAGTTTTTCATAAGTATCCGCCTTCTATAAAATCTTGTTTTGTTCAGTATATCATAGAACACAAAGATTTTCATCACTTTTTCTTTTAGTTTCAAAAAACAATAGAATAACCCAAATAATTTAGGCCCCTTAAAGCATCCGAGGCCTGAATTATTCGGGTTACTCATAGTGGCAATTTATCTTATTCAGTAAGATACCACCTATTTACTTACATTGGTCCTTCGGTTGATGCGGATTGATTCAGCGCGTTGTCAAACAAGAAGATCAACTCCAAAACGCTTCGGAAACTCTGTTCTTGCTTGTTCTCGATCCAGGTAACGGATCCCTGCCAACTTGCGTTTTGCCTGAACAGAATCCGAAGTGCAAAGGTTGCACGCTTTCCCGGTTCACAGTGGGAGTCCGCTGCGCAAGAGGGTCTTTTCGGCGGCGTTGTGAAGGTCCGTGTGACGGTAAAAGCTTTGGGAAACTCCATTTCGTCCAGCATCTGTTCTGTTTTCACCAGAAAATCAGTCAAGCTTTCAAAGGATTGTCCGTTACCTGTGTAAGGATTATAGAATCTGCCCTGCAATACACCATGTTCATAAGAATCAACGCAAACAAATGTTGTTCGGTATTCTTCGCCCCACACTTTTGGCATTCCTTCTCTCACCTCTCTCTGCACAGTTTTACAAATATATCAGTTTTCCCAATTCTATCATTTCGCAGTTACAAAACGAGTTAGATTTACATAAAAAACGTTCAAAGTTTAAAAAATTCAGATTTTTTCACTACATAGAGTGTTGTTTTTGAATTGACTCCACACTATATTGTTTTTTACATTGCCTTAACTTAGAAATGGACATTTACTAATTTGTCATTCAGGGAAAACCGCCCGGAGCACTTTGGTACTCCAGGCGGCATTTTATCAGCCAATATCCCGGAATCGCATTTTGGGAATGAGAATCACCGTAAGCAAATTATTCTTCGTCTTCCTTCTTCTTGCCGATCTTCCCAACAAGGATTGCTGCAACACCGGAAGTTATAGCCAAGCCAACGTACTGCAGGATCGGGTCGCCGGTCTTGGGAACATCGGCCATAGGTACATCCTCATCGGGAATCTCGATCAGATCATCCTCTTCTTCCTCTACAGGA
>JBGVFH010000009.1:0-37688 GCA_045120955.1 Eubacteriales bacterium
TGCTACATACCGACAAAAGCGTATCCGAGCACACCATAGCTGTTCTAAAGAAGTGCCACGATCATGGAATCCTTATCATGGCTGCAAGCGCAAGATCTTTAAGAGATATTCTGATCTATAATGACTTGATCGGCTTTGATGCCATAACCGCTACAAACGGAGCTGTCGTTTCGCTTCCTCAGAACCTATTGGAAATTGGAATTCCATGTGAAAGCGGAGAAAAAATACTGTCTGCTATTTTGCAATACCCGGATGTATTTCTTTCCATAGAAACAAGCAAAGGTCTGTACTCAAACAGAGACATTCCGGTTTGGGAGCCTGTCATTTTGGATAAGTTTCCGACATTAACCGGAGGACATCATCCTCTATAAAATACTGGCAAGCAGCCAGCAGAAACCGCTATATGAGGGCATTGAAACCACATTGACCGACGATGTGTACCACACCATTGCTAATAACGATCTTATCCAAATTATGAGCAAAGAAGCTACGAAATGGAACGGAATCAAGCGAATGCTCTCCCACTTTGGCGTTTCTCCGAGCGATGCTGTCTATTTTGGTGATGATAACGACGATATAGAGCCTATAAAGAACTGCGGACTTGGCGTAGCTGTATCTAATGCCATTCCTTCTGTTCTTGGCGTAGCAGATCGAATTGTTGACAGCAATGATATGGATGGCGTAGCAAAGTTTATAGAGGAGAATCTTCTGTAATAGAGAGGTTGGTATATGAGATTTGTAACGAAAGAACCAATAAACAAAGGCTGGTCCGGTGATAAGAAATACTGTGCTACCGATGAAAACGGCACACGGTATCTTCTGCGTGTTTCTGACATTGCGCAGCATGACACGAAGCAGTCTGAATTTAACATGATGAAACAGGTTGCGTCTTTGGGAGTGCCTATGTGTCAGCCAATCGAGTTTGGCACTTGTGAGGATGGTGTTTATTCCATCCAAAGTTGGATTGACGGCGAAGATGCAGAACAGGTCATGTTGGGCTATTCTGATACCGAGCAGTATGTATATGGCTTGTAAGCGGGACGTATTCTTCGCAAGATCCACTCCATTCCTGCTCCTGCAACGCAGGAGGATTGGGAAATCCGTTTTAACCGTAAAATGGATTATAAGATCAAAAAGTACGGTGAGTGCCCCATCAAGTATGAAAACGGACAGGCGTTCATTGACACATAAACGAGAACCGTCATTTGCTCAAAAACAGACCGCAGGTTTATCAGCATGGCGACTACCACATCGGTAATATGATGATCGACAGAGGCGGTCAGCTCCACATCATTGATTTCAACCGTAACGATTACGGTGATCCGTGGGAAGAATTTAACCGCATTGTGTGGTGCGCTCAGAAAGCTCCTCTCTTTGCTTCCGGTATGGTAAACGGATACTTTGATGATAATGTGCCGATGGAGTTTTGGAGATTGCTTGCGCTTTACATTTCAAGCAACACTCTTTCATCCGTGTATTGGGCAATTCCGTTCGGACAGGACGAAGTGAACACAATGCTGAACCAAGCCAAGGAGGTTCTGTCTTGGTACGATAATATGCGTAATCCTGTGCCGACATGGTACAAAGGAGATTTTAACAAATGAAGCTAATTCTATCGTCTTGTGATTTTCGCAATGACAATGCAAGAAAAACTATAATAGATAATTTGAGCAAGCCCATAGCCAATGTAAGCTCCTGTACATTCCTAACGAGAAAGCTACATTTGAGACTATACACAGCGACCGTTACTACCTTAGGATGGAAGAGTTTGGCTTTTTAAGGAATAACGTTTATGTCTTTGATTACTATAATTCTGACGAATTTTTGAATCTGGATATCGACGTTCTATATATCAGTGGTGGTAATACATTCGCGACTCTTGATAGATTAAGAAAGTGCAATTTTGAAAGCGAGATTATTCGGTATATAAAAAACGGAGTAATCTATATTGGCGGAAGCGCAGGTGCGCATATTGCGTCTCAAAGCATTGAACATGTGTCCGCTTTTGATCCTGTGCCGGAAGGCATGACAGAATTTAGCGGATTAGGTTTGTTTGATGGAATACTGATTTGCCACTACACAGACGAGCGCAAAGCCTTGTATGACAAATTGAAAACAGACGGAAAACACGAGATATATGCACTTACTAATGACGACTCCTTGGTTGTATGTTCTGATAACGATGATATGGTCGAGCACTATGACCTTCTCATTGATGAGGATAATGATCCGGTCCATGATCCGGAGCCTCTACAGGACTACATGAACAAGTGGGACGGTCCTGAATTCATTGAACAGATGCAGCTGAACAGTAGTAAATCCGTCCTTGAAATCGGTGTCGGAACCGGCAGACTGGCCGTTCGCGTGGCACCTTTGTGCGGCGAGTTTTATGGTGTGGATATTTCCTCAAAGACCATCGAACGTGCCAAAGAGAACCTTGCCGAATTTGAGAATGTCAGACTGACTTGTGCTGATTTCCTTTCTTACGAATTCGGTCGTGCTTTTGATGTCGTGTATTCCTCTCTGACTTTTATGCATATCGAGGATAAGCAGAAAGCCGTGAATAGAATTGCCGAGTTGCTGAATGCCGCAGGCAGATTCGTTCTTTCGATTGATAAGAATCCAAGTGAGTTTATTGATACAGGTATCCGAAAAGTAAAAATCTATCCCGATACCGCAGAAATAATAACCGAGTGCATCGAAAATGCAGGTCTCTCGCTTTTGAAGCGATTTGACACAGAGTTTGCAACAATATTTGTTGCAAAGAAAGATAGGTAAAAGAAAATGATAAACAGAGAAGAAATACAAGTGATTTTTGATAAATGGGTAAAGAAACTACGCCTTGTTCCGGCTTGGGATATTCGTCTGGAATGGGTGGAAGATCCTGCGTGGCGCAAAACCGGTGATTTCAAAATCGACTGCGATGATCGGAAAGCCATTATTTTGCTGAACGCCACAAATCCCAAGCAGGAGAATATGGAAGAAGTGATTGTTCACGAACTGATGCACCTAAAGCTCTATCCTTTGGATCAGGTAACGGAAGCATTGATCACCAGCAATTTTGAAGAAGGAACTCCTGGATACAACTTTGCATATCACGGCTTCTTCACTACCTTGGAGCAAACCGTAGAAGAACTGACCAAATGTTTTCTACTGGAATTTGGTGAGAACAAGAACTTATCCTTCGGACGGTGCAAGAAAATGAAGTCTTTTACAGAATTATATGACGGATTGAATAATATTGAATGAGGTAACAAAGAGGTGTGAAATGTCAGAACCGTATTACAAGCCTTGCAGAGAGCTTGACATCTGCAACGAGCTGATTGAAAAATACTTTAATACACAGCAATATGAGAAGTGCTTTGAGGGGCATTTGGCTCTTGCTGAGCAGGGCTATCCTCTTGCCGAGTGTCAAGATCGGCTACTTCTATTATGACGGTCTCGGTGTTGAAAAAGACCTTGAAAAAGCGGTCTATTGGACACGCAGAGCCGCCGATCACGGCGACCGTGATGGACAATGCAATCTTGCATGGTTCCATGAAGATACTATCGGTGTTGAACGAGATATGGAGCAAGCAAACTTTTGGTATCGCAATGCAGCTCTCCAGGATCACGACCTTGCCATTGAGAAATGCAAGGAGTTTGGCATTGATCTGAACGCTCCGATGATTGATCGTGAGGTAATCCGGAAAGAGCTTCAATGCAGAATTTATCCGCTTGGCTATCTTGAAAGATACAAGTACACCGTGATTTGTACCTTCTATCAAGGCAAATGGATACTTTCAAAGCACAAGAAGCGCAACACTTGGGAAACACAAGGCGGTCATATCGAGGACGGTGAAACTCCGCTTGAATGTGCAAGGCGTGAGCTTTTTGAGGAAAGCGGTATCAAGGATGCTGACATCTATCCCGTGTGCGACTATTGGGGCTTCAATAAGCAAGCCTGTTCAAACGGAATGGTTTTCCTTGCGGTGGTTCACTCCCTTGGCGAGCTTCCCGAAAGCGAAATGAAAGAAACGAAGATGTTTGACACTCTCCCTGCCGAGCTTACATATCCACAGACTTCACCGAAGCTGTATGCGGAAGCGGCAAAGAAATTAGGAGAACTATGATGGGAATGAACAAATAAGAATTGTTGAAGCTCTCTCCGGGAGAGCTTACTGATATGGGTATATGTCCTACTTTCTTTAACCGTGATAACGGCGGTGTATGGTCATTTGAAAACTGCACCTGCCCGAGGTATACGACTCCCGACGAGCAAGGCAATATTATTATGGATTACTGTTATTTTGTGAAATAATGCGGACGGGAATATTCTTATGAGAGTGTTATCGCCAGAGAGAACTGGGCTACAAAATAGCAGATGACTGTTTCAAGCTTCTTTTGAGCGATGATTTCTGCGGAGACCATGACACATTAAATATGCAAGCATTGGTCGAACAGCTTCTGCAGATCAACTCGCCCCTTATAACGGATGAGGTTATGGCATCTATGCGCAGAAGAATTCTTGAAAATACCTGCTTTGATGTAAGTAAGTATAACGGATATTACTTTACGCCGCTTGACTTTGTATCGTCTCCCGATTCGATATGGTTTGATGATGTGAAACACGGAATCGAGCAGACCTTTGATTTTTGGATTGATAACATAAATGAGCAGGGCGTATGGACCCCAAACTTCTCTTGGGGAATTGACAGTGATGCTTCAAGGCGGGTTACCGAGAATTGGAAGGGGTGTATTACTGTTAAGAGAGAAAAGATATTGCTTAACTTTGGTAGAATTGAAAATATGGAATGAATGTCACAACGCAGTTATGTGAAGATAAAATTGCAAGTTCAAGTCAACAACCCCGTCACAAATTGGGACGGGGTTGTTGACTTATTTATTACAGCACTTCAGACGATAGCTTGTATACATAAAAAACGTTAAACAAACTACACGAAAAGTGGAGTCTGCTGTCTCATTCAGGTTGAAATGAACAGTTGTGCAGTTTTACTTTAATGAGACAGATTTTTGTGTATTTGCGGGCTTTTTTGTGTGATATTGTTTAATTTTGTACTTGTTTTTTGTAATATTGTTGCTTATAATGTGGTTGAGACAGAATTTTATATAGCATTACAGAGTAATAGCCCATCCATATCTTTGCAGTATGAATGGGCTATATTTAACAAATATCTGTTTTTGCTTTCTTGCGGCGACGTTTGAATATGACAAGATATATCAAGCCTGCACCGCATATCACGGCAAGAGTGACGTACAAGGTGAGATGTGCGGTATCACCCGTGTAGGGTGGCTTTGGGTCGTCCGGCTCGACCGGAAGCTCCTCTACTTTGAACTGCCAATCAAGATAGCCTGCAGCCTCTTGAAATTCATTATCAAGCTCTATCGGAACATCGAGCGTGACGTTCAGAGCTATCTCAGCGCCTGAATAAAACGTACCGAGATATACCCATTCGGTGAGCTGTGCGCTTTGGTCAGCGGGAGCATCAAAGAGGTTGGAATCACCATTTTGTGACACCCTCAAATTCAATTTAGATAAGAAGTCTTCTGAGCCTTCTTTTGCACCAAGGGAGCGAATGTAAAGCCTGATTTTAACGTTATTTGACACATCGTTTTTGATATACACCTTCTGTGTAATGCTATCTCCAGGCATGACACCTTTGAAATCAGTGAATAAATCTGTAGGTGAATATTCGCTGCCCGGCTCAAAAATGAAATCCCGAGCGTTACCGTCATAGGTAACTGTACCGTCTGCAAATATTGCAGACGACATATTCACGAGCATGACAGCCGTACAAATAAGGATGAAAAATTTTTTTGCAAGCTTTTTCATGTTTTTCTCCTCCTTATTCCTCGGTCGTTTGTGAAGCGTGCAGCGTAATGTTGCCTTCATCGTCCACAGCTACATTCCAAGCTTCAATGACAGCATCTGTAGGCTCAGCCTGTATGGCGGAGGCTATTATCTCGACCGAGAGGGAATAACCTTCGGGCTTTGTGCCGCCGTTGTCGATTTCTGTACACGCTTTTATCAGAACTTCAGTATTCGAGTTTGCAGCGACAGGGGAAGAGTAGTACCAATATCCATCGCCTTTTATCCATTTGTTTGAGATGTCTGTGTCTGTGTCTGTGTCAGATAATACATTTTCGTATTCGATCGTGTAATCCGTGTTCTCAACAGGTGTTGCCGCATAAGTCTGGGTAACATTGCCGCTTTCGTCAAGCTTTACCCATGTGACGATAACTGCGGCACGGATATAGCTTTTGACAGTGCCTGTGTTTTTTATGGATACATTCTCTTTTGTCGTGCCGTCAAATTTTTCTTCCTCAATATCGTTGTCGACTTTTGCACCGTCAAATGTGTTTTGTACAGGGGTGGTTTTTGTAAAGACGTATGCAAGTGTCACACAGGAAATTACAGCGCAGAGAAGAGCAAGGATGGCAGTTATTGCTATGATCTGCTTCTTTCTGCCCGCACTGTTTTTGCTCATTGTGTTGCTGCGGTCTGTTGATTGCGCAAGATAGCGTTTTCCTGAAAAATTCTTTTTGTACATTTTCCTTGCCTCCTTCCTTAGCTTTCAGATTTGGTGCTTGACTCAGCATCCGTTTCGGGCTCGATTACAACGCCGTTACCATTGTAGATATTCTGTGCGTACGTCTCGCTGTCGAGCCATTGTGTTTCATTCTTGCTGTTTTCGAAAGTAACAGTGTTTTCTGATACATTGGCTGTAAGAGTTATCTCCTTTGTTGCTCCGCCTGTCGGTTCGTAGCGCCAAGACCATGATGTGTCTTCTGTTACGGTGTACTTTGTTCCGACTGTGAGACCGCCTATAGTGACTGTGTCTGTTCCGTGAACAACTACCTTCATATTAAGCCCGTTGCCGTCTGTAACATTAAAAACAAAGCTCTCGGAAGGATCGATCGTCGTGCCTTGGGCGGCTTGTTTGGCGATTTTCAGCGATGTCAGATTGTACTCAAACTTGGCGTAATAAATATCTTCTTCGTAAAGTCCATCAGCGTTTTTCTGCGGTAGTATCTTTCCTGTGCTGCTATCAATCCACGATGAATCCACAGGAATTGTGCAACTCTCATCCAAATACCAACCAACAAATTTATAACCATCATTAGGTATCGGGGTAGAGCCGTTGGCAGTACCACTTTTTACAAGCACATTTTCTGAACCAATGCTAACTTTACCATTGTCTTTAGACACAGGCACATACTGAATGGTAACATTCTTTTCTTGATAATAAAATTTGATAACATTTCTTTTAGAATCGGCTGCAAGGGTAAGTGTTCGGGTAGGTGTGCCGATCAACTCATATCCATCAATGTTAAGATAGGTTTCAGACACTTGTTGACCGTAAATTCCACTTTCGTTCTTTTCGGTTGCTAAAACCTTATTTGTACTGTTTTCAAGGTATTTAACCGTATAATTCACTTCGATACGGTCATAGAAAAGTTCTATCAGCAAACCATTAGCCGTCAATGTACCTGATACGGTTGTTCCATTAACAGATGTTGCATCATTATTCTCTTCTGTTTTAACGCCGTTAAACGCAAAGCCTGAAATGGTAAGAGTTTCGGCAGAGTAAGTGTCGTTAATTGTACCGACAGATTCTATTGAACGATATTCAGTGTATCCGTTGCCTGAAAGATTTTGAACATAGTGGACGATACGGTAATAAGCGTGTTGTTCATCTTTGGTATAATAGAATGTGATTACATTTTGTTCAGCATTATCGGCAGACAACACAAGGCGCTTTTGATATGCGTCAGGCATATAACCTGAAATCGCCTCAAACACTTCGGTTACAACAGCTTTCTTGTTGTCTGTAACAGATTTAGTGGTCAGCAGTTCCTCTCCGGTCGCTTCATCTATATACCGAACCGTATAAGGTACAGATTTCTTTTCCACATACCAAAATGTAAATACATTATCACCGTCAACGCTCATTGTTACGGTATGGCTATTGGTTGTCGGGAAATAACCCTCTTGATAATCTGAATAAAGGTCAGCACCACCCTTTGCAAGAAAAGTCTTATTCATTCCGGCAAGGGTACTGCCAATAGTAGGATCAGCTATCTGTGTATTTGTGCCTTCAAGTTTGTAATAAACCTCATATTTAACGGCAACCCTTGAACTCCACTTTGCGTAAATGTTCAGATCTTGATTGATAGGCATACTGTTAAATACAAATGCTTTTTCTGCACCATCTTCTTTAACATAGAACCATCCGGCAAAAGTATAATTGCCGTTTTCAACAGCCTCATTAGGTGCAGATGCTAAATCTTTATGATCGACAAGCTGCGTTGTTCCGATTTGTTTTGATAGGGTTGCATCAAGATAAATATTTACTTCGTGCTGAACGGGCGCCCATTTTGCATAAAGGAGCAAATCACCATCAGGCATCGTTTGTGATGTGAAATTAAACTCGGTACCAGCAAAGCATTGCGGAGTAGTGTACCAGCCTTTAAATTCGTAAGCGTTTGGTTCGAGAGTATCAGGATAATCAGGAGTAAAGTTTTTATCTGCTAAACTCGAACCATACAAAACGGTTTCGGTCTTGTCTTCAAGAATATCGCCGTAATTACTGAATGTAAGTTCGTGCGAATTTCTTGTATAATACAGATATGCAGTTCTATTGCTAAATGATGGTACGGACGAATCCCTTTGTGTAAAGCCTGTAATTGGGAAATAATCTTCCTCATATGTAAGCCTCAAAATACTACCATATGCTGATGATGTAAAATACAAATAATATGTCTTTCCATTATCTTCTCTCGTTGTAAGTCCCGTTGTATCCTGTCCGGGCAAAACTTCAAGATAGTAGTACCAAGTGTATTTGTTTCCCGATTTGCCTGAATCAGTTAAAGTAATATCTTGATTGGGCATTTTTTCAAGGAAGGTGTAATATTTTGATGTAACGCTTGATTGCCAAGAGTTTCCATCGTAGGTTACACCGTTATCATCTACTATCGGCCAAATATCAGTAATATTGGCGTCATATTTTAAAGTTACAACCTTTACAATGTTTTCCGAACTACTGCTATTGCAGCTGTTATCGTGCGTATGCTCAATTTCACCGCAATCATAGCAAGCCGAGCGGTGAGTGTGTTCATATCCATAAGGGCATTTATTTGTATTAGGCGAAGAAAACAAATGTCTGTGCGAACGTGCATCACAACATTCATCGCAAGAATGTTTGTGTTCAGTCAAGCCGCAAACAAGGGTACAATTATCGTGTGAATGTTCCTCTAAAACACAAAGACCGTCAGCTTCAAATGTTAAAGTATATGTGTTCCTCTTATAATAAACATTAACAACGGTTGATCCGTCACCCTCAACAACAACATTTTTGTCGGTAAGTGTAGCGTTGTATGTAAAATATGCCTCATCCTCAATTCCAGCAACTTCGCTAATTCTATCTGCACCACTTACGATACTGCCAGACATAGCATTTATTGTCATATAACCCCAATAACTGTAGTTATTATCATCTGCATTTTCTTTCCAAAAAACCATAGTATATGTGGTTTCCTGTGTAGTCCAAAGGGCTTTATAAGAAAGATTTGCTTGGGGAATAGCAATTTGATTACCATCATTGATGTCATATTGAGCTTTTTGTGTTTCGGTAGGCTTAACACCGTCAACACCAACTAATTCCCATCCGGCAAAGACATATCCGGCACGGGTAGGATCATTAGCACCGATTGTTGCGCCGTAACGGGCATAGATGGGTTCTACACCATAACCGCCGCCCAAATCGAAGTCAACGAGATAATAATTACGGTCATAGTAAACCTCTATAACGGTACTGCCATCGGCTGCAACTGTTAATCTCTCATAATAGAGAGCAGTAAAGCCGTCAATGTCAATATCGCACTTTCCAACTTGTGAACCTGTGAACTGCTGTCCGTTAGTTTCGGTGTGAAGCTCATAGTTATCATCAAGAATATTCTGTGTGTAATGGAGAACTGTATAATCAACCGGTACAGGACGGTAGATTACATAAATTTCCTTATCCTTGGTAAGACTTGCATAGTTAAGTTCAACATTTTTTGCATCAACATAAGTATCGCCTTGCAAGACATAAGGAGCATATCCTACAACGGTAGGGCTAACAGCCGTATAATTAAAAGTGCCGCCGTATTCAATGGTTGCTACAAAAGGCTCAAATGCAAGTGAATTATCCTCATATGTATAGTTGATGACAATAGTACAGCTTTGCAGTTCTTCATCAGCAGCCAACGATACATTGTTGTTTGCTGTTCTTAAACTGTAACGTGCCATAGCCGGTGCAGAAGCTTGGGAGATTTCTTCTGCCTTTTCATATGTAATAGGTGCATTATAGGAAACATTGACGGTCAATGTATTGCTCAAATACTCATTTACACCGTCTGTAGCTTTACATCTCAAATAAGCATTACCGTTTGTATCAAGCAAACTGCCGATCAGGGCATAAGATACGATACAAAAATCTTTTGTATAACCCTTAATGTTTACCCATTTATCGCTTTCCTCATCAACACAAATCTGCCAACGATACGAAAGAGAATCAGAGCCGGATGCAGAGGTTGTTAATGTGATTTTTTCATCTTCCATCAAAACCAAATTATCAACCTTTAGTCCGTTATAAAGGATACTGATAGGTGTTGCCTCAATCGCATTTGCTCCAACACTACTAATAGGCATTGCAGTAAAAATCATAGTAAGAGCAAGGAATAAGGACAATATTCTGTTTTTGCTTAATCTTTTCATTGTAATAGGTATCCTCCTTACTCAGATTTAGGCCAACCAACAGCATCTAAAACGGAATCGCCATTGTGGACTACTTGTGTGGCCTGCGCCGTCACTTCAATAATTGCTTTGCTGTACTGATACATATTGTCCATAGACTCAGAAAATTTTACGGAAGAAAAAAGATATTCCGTTGTATTTCCGGGGGCCAAAGCCGTGTAATAGTAATAGTAGCCATCCTTTTTAATCCAGTACTGATCATTAATATCAAACTCGATTAAGGATAAATCCACATCACCCTCAACGCCTTCAGCCAGTTGGATCAGTTTATCGACAGAGATACGAACCCAAGCCGGCTGATGTCCGGTGTTTTTGACTTCGACAATCTTAGATACCGCCATACCAGGCTGTACATCGATGACATCTTCAAAGGGAACCAGTTCTCCACCAGTATCGGGTATAGCCCATTCCTGTAATTCGATTTTAACGTCTCCGGCAGTTATTACATTTGTTGCCGTATCCTCATAGGAGAAATATGCCGTTGTACCGTATGCCACAATAGATAGACATACGGCTATAAACGTACAGACAAATACCTTTTTCTTCATGGTTCATTTCCTTTCACTATAAAGTCTGTGGTTGTGCTTTTTATTTGCCCTGTATAAGCAGGGTATATATGGATATCTCAAACAGATCTTGAGGTACCCATATATACCCTGCTCTCAAAAGAGAGCAGAGTATAGGGGAAGTATCGGGGATTACTGCTGAGGTTGTGCGTTTGCAACAGTTGTGCCCCAAGGAGACGTTGTATAATCGGGTGCGGTAGGAGTGCCGAACGCAGTATTGAGTGCGTCATAAGCATCGGTAAACGTAGCGGTTTGTGCAGCTTCTGCAAATACCTTGATTTTGATGTTTTCGCCGTCAGCCGAAACATCCTCAAGAGTCACCTCGTTACCGTTCTTGTCAACATAAACGAAGTATCCGCCGTCTTCATATTTTTCATTTTCAACCCAGTCGCAGTCAACGCTCTTGTCAATATAAACCTTGTCGAGAGCTGTTGTAGCTGTCTGTGCACCTGCTGCGAGAGCAGTACGATATGTTACAACATAAACGGCATATTCAATACCGTCAATATTAGTGGTGTAATAGTTCCAGTTGCCTTCGCCGTTACCGAGATAACCTGTACCCTCGGTCATTTCGGGGATCCAGCTCCACTCGCCTGCTGCAACAGACTCTTTTGTAAAGTTGAAGTGCAGGAAGTTGTTGTATGCAGCGAAAGTAGGATCGCCGTCATCCAAAGCTGCGGGTATAGCGATATGTACTCTGACATAAGCATCAGTTGTACCGGTGTTTTTAACCCAAATATCCTTGTTGATGTCAAGACCGGGGATAAGTTCGGAGCCCTGCTTAAATTCTTCGTTGATCTCTACCTTGATACCCTTCATGGTAAAAACGTTATCTGCTGTATCTTCAGCGGTAAAGTAAGCCAAAGATGCGCCTGCTATCGCTGTGAGCGCCATGATAGCTACAAGACAAATAGCTAAAATCTTCTTTTTCATTGTGAGCTATTCCTTTCGGTATATTTTTTTATCAATTATCAGTTGCCTGCTACGGTATCTACACCCGTTGCAGCAGCCCAGTCGATCTCGTATTCACCGGGAGTGCCAAATGCAGTGTTAAGAGCAACGTAAGCATTATCAAAGCCCGTAGCTTGTACGCCTTCAGCAACAACATGGATGTGCCAGTTTTCTCCAAGCGTTTCCTTAATTTTGGAAATATCTTCGTTTGTAACTTTAGAATCAAGGTATACCTGAGTCATAGCAGAAACAGTAGAAGCTTCAGATACGAGAGCTGCTTCGTAGGTAACTACATAAACATTGTAATCAATATCATCGATCTTAGTCTCGTAGTAATTCCAAGAACCTTCATAGGGAGCACCTGTTGCATTGGACCAATCCCATTTGCCTTCACCAACATTTTCTCCGTCATAGTTGAAGTGAAGAACGTTCTTTCCTGCATCAAAATTAGGATTGCCATTGTCAAGAATTGCAGGAATTGCAATATGTACACGAACATAAGCATCCTCAGAACCTGTGTTAGTAACGAAAACTTCTTTCTGGATGCCATTCTGCAAAGTGCCGTTCTGAGCGGAACCGGTTGCAGGGATCAGATGAGCAAGGCTCTCATTAAAGTTTTCCCAAAGGTCAATCTCTACGTTTCCAAAGGTAAATACGTTGTCCTCAGCATCTGTGTCTTTCAGATACGCAAGAGATGCACATGCGATTGCCATTACTGCGATAACCGCAACAAGGCAGATAGATAAAATTTTCTTTTTCATGAGTCTTTTTCCTTTTTAAATTATTAAAATTAGTTAATTGCCCTGGGCGATGATACCCCATGCCTCATCAGCTGCAGTGTCATTGTTATTCTTATCAACAACATTGTCGCTCTGTACCGCATAAGCAGTAAAGGTGAGAGTAGGAAGCTCGACACCCTCAGAAGTAAGAGCTGAAAGCTTGTCCTTTGTGACTCCTTCGTTTACAGTAACTTTATTGCTTTCAAGAATGTAAAGCGGATTGCTGTCGTTATCACCTGTTGCGTCAACTTCACGGTAATAAACACCGTCATCTGCAACTCCGTCGTTGTCAGCATCATTGAGCGCTGTCCAACCATCTGCAATATCGCAGGTCATAAAGTTGTCAAAATTGCCAGACTTTTCAACTTTTACAAACAGCCAGCAAGCTTCGCTGTTCGCCTTGACTATTACATAAGGGTCTTTTGGGAGAGTATCTCCGGGGATCATTTTGTAATTGTCATTTCCCGTTACGGTATCTGAGCCCAACGTGTCGGATTCATAATCATGCTCCCACAGCTCGATGTTGATATCACCTACTGTAAATGTGTTCTTGACTTCTGAAGTTGTGTCGATCAGCCAAGCAAGCGTTCCGCCTATTGCAAAGCAGAGAGCGAACACAACTGCCACAACTGCAATCATGGATTTCTTTTTCATGTTTTTTCTCCTTTCATAATTTGTTGTATGTAATGTACATATTTATAAATAAAGGCATTAAGCCATTATTTCTGTTTTAGTTGCCAAATGCTGTATTCCAAATTTCGATTGCCTCTTTATCCTCAAAACCGTCTGCCTGAACAGCATAAGCGGTAACAACGATGGTCTTGTCTTGATAGCCTGCCAATGTATTATTGTCAATGCTGTCGTCTACTGTGAAGTATTCAAACACAACAACATCGTTGGATGCCTTAGCAGTATCATTATGCGCCCAGATGTTTTTATCTTCATCAATGCAAGTCCATCCTTTTGCTTTCATCTGAGCTTCGATGTTTTTTGTTTCGGCTTCAATATCGGAGATATTGTTTTCAACCTTTACAAACAGATAACAATTCTCGCTGGTTGCATCGACATGAACAGTCGGGTCTTTATCGTAAGTCTTGCCCGGGATGAGCTTGTAACCGTTTGCAAGGTCACGCACTTCGTTATTAACTGTTACATTGTCGTCTGTGTTGGTGTCGGTATCAACATCCTCTTCGTCAAGTGTTATTTTGACGTTGCCCACTGTAAATGTGTTTGTAACATCTTTTGTGGTAGATGTCAGATAAGCCATCGTTACGAATACAGTAGCAACGACGAGTAACACCGCACAAAGAGCCAATACCAATGCTTTTGTTTTTGTTCTCATAACAAAAACCTCCTTAAAAAATATATATTTGGGAGCCTTTCGGCGTTACCCCTTTGTAATATCCCCGTTACTGTCGGGGAGAACATTGCTTTCCTTCTTATTCTTTTTGAAAAGATCGGGAAGGAAAACAATTATCAGCAAAACTGCTCCGGCTGTGATCGCAACATACATACCGGGCGGATGCTGAATGTAATAAGCGACATAACCAAGACAGGGAATAGTGAATATCGGTTTGCCGATAAGATTTTTGTAGTAAACCGGAGCTGCATCCTCGGTTTTGTTTGCGTCTCCTTTTGTATAAAAGCATTGATTTTCTTTGTCAATGCGGACAACTCGATGCGTTGCGGGCGTCTCGTCCGGAAGGACAAAGGTGATAACATCGTTTACCTGTACCTCTGACGGGTCAACATCTTTTACGTAAATCAGCGAGCCGACTGGGTAATCGGGCTCCATTGAGCCGGATATTACCGAAAAGACCTGAACGCCGAACAGTCGGACGCCTACGAGCAACAGGGCAAAGACCACGACCAATGCAACCAATGCGGTAGTGAATATGTCCCAAGCCTTCGATATCTTTTTTCTGTTCAATGTATATATACCTCCTGCGGTTGGTGTTTAATATGCGGTTTTATTGATGAATAGACGAGAGAATATACATACTCGTCTGTACCGTCGCAATCCTCCATTTCACCGTTGAACACCTTCACGGCAAAGTTAAACATCGTGTTTAGCACATGATTTAACAGCATCCACACATTTGCATCCTCACAAAAGTCAGACTCGATCTTTTCAATCACTTTTTCGAACTTTTTTCGATGCTCCATAAACGAATACTTTGTAAAGTAAGGCGAATAATAATACCGAATAAAGCATAGGCATTTTTCTTTGTTTTGGAGAATGTATTTCCAGCAAAAGCGGAACAGAGAGCGAAATTTGCTTTCAAAAACAGCATCTTCCTCTTCTATAGCGGTCAACTGCGATAAAATATTGCAAACCAGCTCATTATCCAAAGCGGTAAAAGCCTCTTTTATCAAATCTTCCTTATCATTAAAGAGCCTATAGATGTATACTTCATTCATGCAGGCATCTGTTGCAATTCGTTTTGTGGTCGTTTTGTCAAGACCGTTTTCAGCTATCATTTTGATAGTGCTGTTCAACAGCGCAACACGTGTGTCGCTCGTTATCATTTTCTTCTCCTTCGTAGTGTGACAGTAAAACGAATCTTTGCACTAAAAAATGCAAACCTCACCTTAAGGCGACAGTTTGCATCTCGAAAAATGATAATGGATATTATCATTGTTTAGGTCCTTTGCATAGTTACACAAACGAGGGTGTGCAGATCACTAAGGGCTTTGCTACGAAAGACAAAATCAGCCTTTGGAATGAGAAAGGGATTGTTTCAAAATGTTTTCGCAGAGTTCCACACTCTGCGCTATAGATTTTAGCACAAATAAAGTATAAAAGCAAGTGTTTTCAACCCCAAAAGCCACAATATTTTACATATTTTACTATTTTAATATTAATAATTGTTTGTGATGTGGCTTTTTTGGTTATATTTTGACCTCGCATAGCCGTCAACTGCTCCGTCAAAAGAACAAAACCACAGCGAACCTATCTACACAAACGTTGTATCAGTACGCAAACTTCAACTCGGAATAAAACGACCGCAGATGAAAGGTCGTAAAATAAGGTATAAATTTCTAAAAAATAATTTTTGGAGGGTTTAGTCATGTCAAAGAAAGGTGAAAATATTTACAAAAGAAAGGACAAACGTTGGGAAGCAAGGTATATCAAGGGTTATACCCCCGAAGGAAAAGCACGGTACGGGTACTGCTACGCAAAAACCTATCGTGAGGCAAAGGAAAAATCAGAAAAAGCGAAGGCAGACTTGCTCTCAAAGGCTCCGACTCCGACTCCGACTGACAGCCGCCGCAGACGGTTTTCTTGTTATTGCGACGAATGGTTGCGATTTACAAAAATCAAAGTAAAGCAGGCAACATTTGTCAAGTACACTACGATCGTTGAAAATCACATCAAGCCCAAGCTCGGCGGTTGCTATGTCCAAACGCTGTCTACTCTTTTGATAGAGCAGCTAACGCAAGAGCTGTTATTTGAGGACGAGCTTGCCCCGAAAACAGTAAAGGATATTCTCGTTGTTCTGCACTCAATACTGAAATATTCGGCTCGACAATACTCGGGATTGTTTCCTAATGTGGAAATTTTTTATCCCAAAGACCCCAAAAAAGAAATGCGTGTGCTTACAAAAGAGGAACAACTGCGATTTGTGCAATATCTGCTTGACGACATGGACGAGTGCAAGTTCGGAACTCTTTTAGCTCTGATCACGGGTATGCGGATCGGTGAGATTTGTGCGTTAAAATGGGAATGCGTTTCGATAAAAGAACGAACCGTTAAAATAACCTCGACGATGCAAAGACTTCGTGATTTTGACAGCGGCGTAGCAGGCAAAACCAAAATAGTCATAAGCTCACCAAAAAGCAATACCTCGTCTCGTATCATACCGCTTACCGATTACGCAGTACGGCTGTGTCAAAAATACAAAGCTTCACCTTCGGCCTATGTTCTTACGGGTGACAGCACGAAATATATTGAGCCGAGAACTCTTCAATACAAAATGGAAAGATACACAAAGGATTGCGGACTAGAGGGAGTTCATTTTCATACGCTCCGTCACACTTTTGCAACAAGATGTGTGGAGGTTGGGTTTGAGATCAAATCTCTGAGCGAAATTCTCGGTCATTCAAGTCCGAAAATCACCCTTGAGCGATACGTTCATTCTTCAATGGAATTGAAGCGTGACAACATGAACAAGCTTTCTATGCTCGACTGCATATAACGCCGTCAAAATTCTCCGTCAAAAATCCGTTTTTCTCCCTTGTTTCTTGACTTTTTTCGCTAAAATATCAGAGTGTGGAACTCTGCGAAAATAAGCGCTGCGGAAAATATCTGCGGCGCTTGTTTTTTATAGGAAATTGTCATTTTTTGCGGGGTGAGGCCGCAGTTTGAAGTGAGGTTAATTTTGCGGGGCAGGGATTAGGTCGTTTTTTCTACCTTTAAAGTGCGAAGAACGGCGTTTATGTCTGCAAATTCCTATAATGGTGCCGTGACAGTTGTTATGTAATAATCTTTAAATGCGTAAATGGAAAAATATAAAGTCTTTTGAAAAGCTTGAAACGGAAAATAATATTTCTCTTGTAAGTCTTTTCTTATTATTACACATCATGTTTGTCGTAAGAGGTCGAAAATTGTTACACGGCTGCAAAATTACTAAAAATATGAGAAAAATATTGTTTTACAGAAGATTACATTGGTAAGCTGTCTATGCCAAAACGAAGTAAAGGCAGAGTTAGCTTTTTTTGTGTTACCGTGAGAAAAAACAGGGATTGAAAAAAGCTTCTGTGTGTGGTAAAATCAAATGGATAAGGAAGTGATAGTGTGACATTAACAAAAAACAGCGTCGTGCGGCTGAGTATCGACGATATAAACAATCTTGGATACGGTGTAGCACGGCATGACGGAATGAAGGTTTTTGTCTCAGGTGCCGTTGACGGTGACGAGTGCGATGTGAAGATAATCAAGGTCAACAAGAATTACTGCATCGGTAAGGTCGAGAACATTGTCAGAGGCTCTGTTCACCGACAGACTCCTGAGTGCCCGCAAGCAAAGTCGTGCGGAGGATGCTCTTATCAGAGCATCAGCTATGAACACGAGCTTGAGATAAAGAAGAATTATGTGCAAAACGCCTTTGCAAGGGCGGGGCTCTGTGATATAAAAGTGAATGATACTATAAGTGATCAAAAAATACACGGCTACAGAAACAAAGCGCAGTATCCGATAGCGTACGAGGACGGCAGATATAAAATCGGCTTTTATGCTTCGAAGAGCCACAGAGTCATTGACTCGGGCGGATGTACCCTTCAGCCAAAGCGTTTTGCAGCTGTGACTGAGTGCTTGAAAGAGTTTTTTTCAAGGTATAGACTCAGCGTATATGACGAGCAGAGCGGCAAGGGGCTTTTGCGCCATATATATTTGAGAAGTGACAGCACGGGAGAGAGTGTAATGCTCTGCCTTGTGATAAACGGCACAACGACAGACCGCGACGCCGAGCTTGTAGAGTACGTGAGAGGGAAGCTTGCATATGTATCGACTGTCATGCTCAATGTCAATACAAAGAACACAAATGTCGTGCTCGGTGATGAGTATATAACACTCTTTGGCGACGGATATATAAAGGATGTTATGTGCGGGGTTGAGCTGGAGATATCGCCTGCGGCTTTCTATCAGGTAAATCACGACATGGCAGAGCTTTTGTACAAAAAGGCGGCAGAGCTTGCCCGTCTTGAAAAGGGGCAGACGGTGTATGATATCTATTGCGGAATCGGCAGTATAGGGCTGTCCATGCACGAATATGCGTCAAAGGTTGTCGGTGTGGATATTGAGCCGTCTGCCATAGAATGTGCAAAGAGAAATGCCAAAGAATGCGGTATAAAGAATGCACATTTTTTCTGTGCGGATGCATCCAAAAGTGAGGAGCTTTTTGAGAGCGCGGGAATAAGAGAAGGCATTGAGGATGCCGTTGTTATATTCGACCCGCCGAGAAAAGGCTCAAGCGAAAAGCTCATATCCTATATCTGCAAAAAAAATCCTCTCCGTGTCGTGTATATTTCCTGTAATCCCGATACCCTCGCAAGAGATTGCACATATTTTTCAAAATACGGGTATATTACGGATGAAGTCACCCCGTTTGACTTGTTCCCTCGCACAGGGCATGTCGAAAGCGTTGTTTGTTTGACACGTCAGACAAACTAAAGCGATATAAATCCTCACGGATTTGCGATATACGCTCAAGGGCAAGTTATATGCCTGAGGCAATGAAAGGAAAGTAAAAAATGGCAAAAGATACGAAAACGAATGCGATGCGCATTCTCGACAAAGAGAAAATAAAATACAGCGTCAATCTTTATAAGTGCGATGAATTTGTTGACGGTGTGAGCATTGCCGATATGCTTGGCCAAAGCTACGAAAAGTCATACAAAACCTTGGTGCTTCGATCAAAGAGCGGTACATACTATGTATGTGTCATTCAGATACACAAAGAAATCGACCTAAAAGCTGCCGCAAGGGCATTGGGTGAAAAGTCTGTCGAGATGATACACGTAAAAGAGCTGTTGCCTTTGACGGGTTATATACGAGGCGGCTGTACCTCTATAGGAATGAAAAAGCAGTTCCGCACGCTGATCGATATAAGTGCCGAGGCTCAGGATGAGATAATTATCAGCGGAGGCAGAATAGGTGCGCAGATATTGCTCTCACCGAAGGACCTGCAAAAGGTCACTTGCGCCGAGTTTGCGGATATACAGGTGAAATGAGTCGAATACCACAAAAAAAGCTCGCCATCTTTGCGATGGCGAGCCTTTTAACACATATATATTATTTTTTTTCGTTCCAAAAGCTTGACAGCAGCTTTGAGAGCGTTTTTGGTTGAGACACAAATTTTGCGTGCCGCCAATGCTCGGGAAAGAGCGATCTGTATACCGGCAGGGCAAATCTGTCATCGATCAGAATTGCGATGCCTCTGTCATTTTCACTTCTTATAACTCTTCCAACAGCCTGCATCACACGGGTCATGCCGGGATAAACATAAGAGTACATCATTCCCTCAAGATCCTTTTCGCTATAGTACTCTGCCAACACATTTCTCTCGTTTGAGAGTCTGGGCATTCCGACACCGACGATTATACTGCCTATCAGTCTCTCGCCGATAAGATCGATACCTTCGGCATAAACACCGCCCAGCACACAAAAGCCGACAAGGGTATTCTCACGCTTTGCGTCAAATTGAGAGACAAAATGCGCTTTCTGTTCCTCGTTCATGCCTCGCCGCTGCAAAAGGGTATCAACATTCGGGAACATTACCGTGAAAAAACCGTGTACTTCTTCCATATATTTATAAGAAGGGAAGAAGACCATGTAGTTGCCTTTTTTTGCGAGTATTGCCGTGCTTATGATTTGACAGAGGGCATACAGCGTCTCTTTTCTGTCCTTGTACCGAGTACTCAGCGTATCAAAAACCGTTAGAGAAAAGTTGTTTTTCTCATATGGCGAGGGTATGCATAGATATTCGGAGTTATTCTTTAGCCCGAGCGTTTGCATATAATATTCTGCCGGCGACACGGTAGCGGAAAACATGACGGTTGCCTTAGCCATATCTTCTTTTTGTTCGAGTATATCTGAGGGGTCAAGGCACATTATCCTATATGATATGCTGCTTGCGTTTTTCTCGCATAGCACCTTGAAATTGTCCGAGAAATACTCGCTTTTTTTGATGAGGTCCTTTAAATTGAAATAAAAATCGGTGACGGATGCGGGTAATGTTACCACATCCGCTTTTTTTATGCTTTCGCAGCATTCCGTAAATTCGGCGGCGCACAGCAGAATTTTCTCGTCGACCGTGTTTTCGACACAAGAGCCGCACAGCTCTCCTTTCTCGTTTTGCACCGCATTTTCGCTGCAGCTTTTGTCATATTTGAGGATGTGTGAGAGCATTTCCGACAGTATTTTTTTTGCCTTTTGCTCAAGCTCTGTCATGCCGAAATCAGATAGCAGCTTGTTTATCGTTTGCGAGCGCAAGGTGTGAGAGTACATATTTCTTGCTCTGTCAGGCAGATTGTGCGCCTCGTCGATGAGAACGGCATATGATGGCATATACCGTTTGCTCGATGCATTGCAATCACGAAACATATCAAAGTATCTGCGAAGATATACTCTGCAGTCAAATAGATAGTTGTAGTCGCATATTATAAGGTCGCAGTATTCGCTTGCGTCAAGAGACAGCTCGTACGGGCATACAGTGTGCTTTTCCGCAACCTCACGAATTTTTTGCGGGGTAAGATAATGCTCGTGTGTGAGCAGCTCATACAAAGCATCACATCGGCGGCTGTAATAGTCAAGCGAGCCTATGCATTTTTCGCATTTGCTGTGCTCTCGATAGCTTCTGTTTTCGCTCTCTGGAGTGTCGCTTTTGCTATCCTTCTGCTCGCTGTCCGAGAGCAGACACATTTTGTCTTTAGCCGAAAGTATGACAGAGCGAATTCCATTTTCTCTTGGAAATATCGCTTTGACAGCCGACTCGGCGGCGTACTGTGCGGTGGTTTTCGGTGTGAGGTAAAATATCCTGTCAACAAATCCGTGACCGAACGCCTTGACCACAGGGAAAAGCGCCGACATTGTTTTACCGATACCCGTAGGTGCCTCGCACAACAGCTTTGAGCCGCTTTTGCACGCTTTAAGCACTGCCGTCATAAAGTCACTTTGCCCAGAGCGCTTGCTTGCAAAAGGGAAGGGGGCGTCGTGTGCCGCAGGTATGCGAACGCTCTGCCTTTGCAGATGTATGCTTATCAGCTGAGAGGCTTTTTCTATAGTTGAGATTAAAATGCTGCGTGCATCATCATAGTCAGAGGTGCACAGCAGCTGCTCCGGTGCTATCCTTCTGTCAAACGAGTAGATGAGCTTTGCTTCTGTTTCATTTACGCCGAGAGCATCCGCGCAAACTGCGGCACAACAGCATATCTCTCGCTGCCACATATCGGTGAGACTTTTTGGTGCGTTGGTCTTTCCTCCGCTCGCTTTTACGTTTATTACCGTGACCGATCTGTTGTGTATGGCGCACAGATCGGGTGCCAGTGTTATTATGTATGAATAACCGTTGTGAAAATACACGGCGGAGAAAGCATGAGAGAGCATAAAACGCTCGTCTGTGTCGGCAATGTCCTCAGCAATGGCAAGAGCAGCCTTTGGCATTTCGTAAAAGTCAGGAGTCTTTGAAAGAGAGCCCGAGGGATAGGAGAAGGATATCAGCTCGTCAAGCGTCAGGTGTATCTCTTTTTTATGAATGTCTGTTATCATCCTTATCTTCTCCCTTCTTTTTTATATAAAATAAATTATAGCAGAAATATTATGTTCTTGCAATAAGCAGAGAAAAAATCATAGTTCAATTCGAATAATTAAAGTAAAAAACAAATCCGAACCAATTTCGATTTACGAAATAGTTCGGATTTGTTTTTTGCTGGTGACCCGTACGGGAATCGAACCCATGTTACAGCCGTGAAAGGGCCGTGTCTTAACCGCTTGACCAACGGGCCGTTTGGTGGCGGAAGTTGGACTCGAACCCACGACCTATCGGGTATGAACCGATTGCTCTAGCCAACTAAGCTATTCCGCCACATTTGTTTGCGCCGCTTTTGCAACGCTTGATTATTATATCATGATAAAACGCATTTGTCAACATTTTTTTGAAAAAACTTTTAAAAATTCTTTTTTGGACAAAAATGCAATTTTTGCAGTAAATTGTGTTAAAAAATTCATTTTTGGTATTGATTTTTACTAAAATAGGTGTATAATAATAGAAGTATTGCAATTTTTAATTAAAAAAATGTAAAACAAATGTCGCCTCACAAAGAAAAGAGGAAAAAAATGCATTTTTTTGTATAAATTGATGCAAGTCATATTACAGTAATTTTTCAGGGAGATTTTTCAGATGGAATATACGCAAATGTCCAATTCTGACCTTTTGGCAGAATACGAAAAGCTTTGCACGGAATACGCATCATATAAAGAGGCAGGTCTTTCACTTGATCTTTCGAGAGGAAAGCCTTGTACAGAACAGCTCGACCTTTCAAACGGAATGCTTGAGTTTTCTCTTGATAAAGAGGACTACATAGGCGAGGGGGGCTTTGACTACCGCAACTACGGTGTGCTTACAGGTATTCCGGAGATAAAGCGTATTTTTGCTGATGCACTCGGCCTTGATGCAAGCAATATTATCATCGGCGGAAACTCCAGCCTCAATCTCATGTTTGACGCCGTTGCACGATACTTCCTTTTCGGTAAGCTCGGAGCTACCCCTTGGTCAAAGTACGAGAAGATAAAGTTTATCTGCCCCGTACCAGGCTATGACCGACATTTCAAGATACTTGAGAGCTTCGGCATTGAGATGCTGTGCGTGGATATCCTCTCGGACGGTCCCGATATGGATAAGGTCGAGGAGCTTGCACTTTCCGACGAAAACGTAAAGGGACTTATCTGTGTGCCTAAATATTCAAATCCGACAGGCGTGACCTTCTCCGACGAGACGGTAGAGCGTCTGTGCAAGATGAAAACAGCGGCAGAGGACTTTACGATAATATGGGACAATGCATATGCTGTACATGATTTTACGGATACTCCCGATAAGCTTGCAAACGTCTTTGAGGTAGCAAAAAAGTACGGAACGGAAAACAGAATTCTTTATTTCACTTCAACGTCAAAGATAACGTATCCCGGTGCAGGTGTATCGCTCATTTGTGCGGCAAAGGCGGTATATGATGAGATAGTGTCTCTGATGGGGACTCAGACTATCGGTCATGATAAGTTGAATCAGGTAAGACACGTCAAATTTCTCAAGGACGTAAACGGACTTTTCGACATGATGAAAAAGCAGGCGGGCATCGTTCGTCCGCATTTCGAAATAGCGCAAAAAGCACTCGAGGAAGGGCTCGGCGGACTTGGAATAGCACAGTGGCATACTCCCAACGGCGGATACTTTATTTCGCTCAATACGCTTGACGATACTGCAAGCGAGATATTCAGATATATGAAGGAGGCAGGCGTTACGCTCACGAATGTCGGCGCAACCTATCCTCACGGAAAGGATCCACACGACTCAAATCTTCGTCTCGCTCCTACATATCCCTCACTTTCAGAGCTTGAAAAAGCAATGCAGATACTTGTCTGCACGGTAAAGCTTGTTTCAGCAAAAAAGCTTCTTGCAATGTAATATAGTACTAAAAGAGACTGCATCTCGGTTTGAGTTGCAGTCTCTTTTGTACTTTATAAATTCGTTGCGAGAGCTGTTATTTGCCGTGAGGAAGTGTGAAAACAAACTCGCAGTTCTTCTGATATTCGCTGTTGACGAAAATCTGCTCGTCATGCGCTTCAATTATCGTTTTAGCTATATAAAGCCCAAGCCCGACGCCGGTTTTGTCAAGACCTCTGCTTTTATCGCTTTTGTAAAAGCGCTCAAACACAAACGGCAGATCATCGTGCGGTATACCTATTCCCTCGTCAAAAACTGATACGGAAATTTTTCTGCCGATGTTTTTTATGGTAATTCTGTATTTTCCTCCGTCATATGCAAATTTTATCGCATTGTCGCAGAGATTGTACAGTATCTGGTATATTGCATCCTTGTCGGCAGAGACGAGCATATTGTCCCTATCACAGACAAATTCAACGTCCAGCTTTTTTTGCTCCAGCTTTTGTTCAAAGGATATCAGTATCTGCCGTGCCATCTCGCATATATCGAAGTTGACTTTTTCAAATTTGCGCTCGCCTGCCTGCATTCTTGAAATATCGAGCAGAGTAGAAACAAGGCGAGACAGTCGTGTTGTTTCGCTTGATATTATTTCAAGATAATATTCGTGCTTTTCTTTTGGAATAATTCCGTCCTTGATACCGTCAACAAAACCGCTGATAGTTGTCATAGGCGTGCGCAGATCGTGCGATACGTTGGCAAGAAAAGTACGGCGCAGGTTTTCCTGATGCTCGAGAGACTCAGCCATTTGATTAAAGGCGCTCGAAAGCTCTGTAAATTCATCATTTCCTGTGACGTGTACTCTTGCATCCATTTTGCCGCGTGAAAAGCTTTTTACCGCTTTTACCATGTTTTTGAGCGGTACTACAGTGCGCTCTGTGACAAAATATATCGCGATCAAAATAGCAAGCATGAGAGATACTGTGGATAGTATTATCGCTTTCATCATCACATTTACAAAATCGGTGATGCTCTCCGACTCGGCGCATACAAATACTGCGCCTACGTTCTCATTGTTCAGCTCTGTGACAGGCTGTGCGCTGACGAGATAGCGCTTTGCAAGCATGCCGCCGAGGTTGGAAAGCTCAAGTATCTGTTCGTTGTCGTTCAGCTTGTCAAGATATGTTTGCGGCAGCGTTCCGGATATGATGTTCTGTCCGGTCTTGAGATCCGTGCATATCGGCGCTCCCGTGTTGTCTATGATAAAAATGCAAGTGTCCGTATAAAAGAGGGAAGCGGTGAGAACTGAGTCGAGGTTTTCTTTTTCGTTTTTCAGATAATTTGAAAACTCCTGCGCACTCTCCCCCTCAAAGTCACGGACAAGAAAGTTTGCCACAGCATTTGAGGTACGGGTGATTCCTTCTTCTTTTGTGTTTATTGCATAATCGTTTGCAATAGATGAAATGATCAATGCAAGTATAAGAAAGCTGCAGGTGATGAGCAGCATAAATATCGCAAGATACTTTGTAAAAACACTTTTGAACATAATTAATATCCTTATATAAGAAAAGCAAGCGCCTGTGCGGCGCTTGCCCAAAATAATTTTGTCATGCAACGCCTTGCCTTGCGCAAAGGCTTTAAATTTTTATAGTAAATTGCGCACCGTTGCCCTCGTCGCAGATATTTGACGTCATCTTACGCTGAGCACGGAGTGCATCGGGCAAAAGCCGGCAGGACTGCCTGTCGGCAGAGCAATGGGACCTCGGGTTGGCATTGCTTTTTTATTGCATAGGAAATTGCAAAGTTACGCCCCGCCGTTTGGTTGAGATAAAGAAGATCCAAAGATACAATAGGCGGGAGGATGGGTGCGGGCACTGCCCGCTTTTTTATTCAGCGGTTTCGAACTTATAGCCTACGCCCCACACGGTTTTTAGCGACCACTTGTCCGAGACTCCCTCGAGCTTTTCGCGCAGACGCTTTACATGAACGTCGACCGTGCGTGAGTCGCCGAGATAGTCAAATCCCCAACCCTTGTCAAGAAGCTGGTCTCTTGTGAAAACATGGTTGCTGTTTGAAGCGAGAAAATACAAAAGTTCAAGCTCCTTCGGCGGAATATCAATACTTTTTCCGTTGATCTTCAGTTCATATTTTACGAGACTTATCTCTATGTTTTCGTATTTGATGATCTCACCGTCGTCTTTTTTGTCCTTTGCAAAAGAGCGGCGAAGCACCGCCTTTATTCTTGCAGAAAGCTCCTTCATGTCAAACGGCTTTACTACAAAGTCGTCAGCGCCAAGCTCAAGCCCCAGTACCTTGTCAAAGGTCTCTCCCTTTGCCGTTATCATTATTATCGGTTTGCTTGACATCTCTCTTATCTCACGGCAGACCTGCCATCCGTCCTTTTTTGGGAGCATGATATCAAGAAGAACAAGGTCCGGCTCATAAGTCTTAAAGTAGTTTACACCCTCCGCGCCGTCGGCGGCAGTCTTTACCTGATAATCTTCGTTTTCGAGAAATATTTTTAACAGATCGCATATGTTGGGATCATCGTCAACAACAAGAATTTTTGTTCCCATTTTTTACCTCCAATTTTCGAGAATGTTATTTTTTACATCAAAACACATTATAATACATTATAATGCATAAAATTGTCGAATGTGTGAAGATAAGATGAAATTTATATTTTATAAATATAAACAATGTGTATCATTTTGCTTTTTGTTTGCTTTTTTATATTATAACATTTGTGAATAAAATAATCAAGGGTATTGAAAAAACAAAGATAATAAGATATAATATATAAGATTGATAAAATAAAACTATTGCACAGCATTGCAATACTTTTGACGGAGAAAGAAATGAAACTTGGTATAGTAGGACTTCCCAATGTAGGAAAAAGTACACTTTTCAATGCGCTTACAAACGCAGGCGCACAGTCGGCAAACTATCCTTTTTGCACGATAGACCCGAATGTCGGTATAGTATCCGTACCTGACAAGCGGCTTGATTATCTGCGTGATATGTATAATCCCGAAAAATTTACGCCCGCAACCATCGAATTTGTCGATATAGCAGGTCTTGTCAGAGGAGCGTCGAAGGGAGAGGGACTCGGGAACAAATTCCTTTCACATATCAGAGAGGTCGATGCGATAGTACACGTTGTGCGTTGCTTTGAGGATGACAATATCATTCACGTTGACGGAAGTGTTGACCCGCTGCGTGATGTAGAGACTATAGACATGGAGCTTATTCTCTCCGATATGGAGCTGATAGAGCGCCGTATAGACAGAGTGAAGAAAGCGATGAAGGGTGACAAGAGCCTTGCCGCTGAGCTTGAAGTCTGCGAAATGATAAAGGAATGTCTTGACGGGGGTAAAAACGCCCGCTCACTCGAGCTTGACGAAGAGCAGAGAGCGATGATAGCGGACACTCCCCTGCTTTCAATGAAGCCTGTAATATATGCCGCAAACATTTCCGAGGATATGCTCGGTGCAGAGCTTGAGTCTTATGCAGGATATGCAAAGCTCAAGGAGCACGCTGACGCAGAAGGCTCGCAGATAATTGCGGTTTGTGCCGAGATCGAGGCGGAGCTATCCGAGCTTGAGGGAGAAGAGAAAACAGCGTTTCTCTCTGACCTCGGTATCGAGGAGAGCGGTCTTGACAGACTTATCAGAGCATCATATTCGCTGCTCGGTCTTATATCTTATCTCACCGCAGGCCCGAAGGAAGTGCGTGCATGGACTATTACCAATGGAACAAAAGCACCGCAGGCGGCAGGCAAGATACACAGCGATTTTGAGCGCGGATTTATCAGAGCGGAGATAATCTCCTTTGACGATCTTGTCAAAGAGGGAAGTGAGAAAGCAGTCCGTGAAAAGGGGCTTATGCGTTCCGAGGGCAAGGACTACGTAATAGTTGACGGAGATATAGTGCTTTTCAGATTTAACGTATAATTCTGTTTCGCAACACAACACTACCCGAAGGAAAAATATCATTTTGATATTTTTCCTTCGGGTAGTGTTTTTTCGCATAGGAAATTGCTGTGGTATGCTCTTTTTCATACCTAACTGCAAATATTTCATGCAGGGCTTTGTGTATGAGATGTGTGCTTTTTATGTTCATTCATTTCTTTAACACCCACAGCTTCACTACTGCGAGACATTCTCGTATACAGCTCGGAAAAACCGTATGAAACTCCGTAGCACTATGCAGATGCTTTGCGTCCTCAATACCTGCGATGAGTGCAATGGATTTCGCTCTGTACATATGAAAATCATTTGTAACAAACGCAACTGAATACTCCCGCCCGAAATAATCATCGAGCAGGGCTGCGGAAAAGACGAAATTTTCGTAGGTGGAGGTCGCTTTTTCTTCTTTTAAGATGTTTTCTTCAGGTACACCACGCTCGGTCAAGTACCTCTGCATTGCCAGAGCTTCGGTGATATCCTCCTGAGGTCCTTTTCCTCCGCTCAGCACAAATACAGCGTCGGGATTTTTTTTGTAATATTCAAGCGCACGGTCAAGACGGTTCTTTAAATCCTGCGACGGCTCCTCTCCGTTCACACCGGCTCCGAGCACTATCAGCGCATCTTCTGTATAGTCTGCCGTATCAGCCGAACCGTACAATAGCAAAAACAGCATGAACAAAGCCACAGCTGTGATACCGATATAAAAGATCAGTTTTATGAATTTAGGTATTTTGCGGTAAATACCGTTGTACAGTATTCCGAATAAAGAGAGCAGTGCTCCGACAGCCAATGTCAGAAAAAGTCCGCTATGGATATTTGAGAAAAGCATGAGGAATGCCGCATCAAATAACAGCAGTGCTCCGACAGAGATTAAAGCCGTCCTTGCTATAACTTCAAAAACTTTGTTTTTCATTTTAATATGCCTCCGTTATCATTTTCGAGCATTGCTGTACGGCTTTTTAGTTCTGTGCAGACGAGCGGTTGATGTTCGGCGGTATGTCAATGGGGGTGTCCGACATAGGCTCTATCACAACGCCAAACTCCGAAAGCATAGGATCGTCAAGCGAGCTTAACAACGCCGACAACGTTCCCTCGATTATTATAAAGTTCGTTCTGCCCAAAAGGTTAAAATGCTCGATACAGCCCTTTTTTGATAAATATGCGGGATAATATTTTGTCTCAGAATTCTTAGCTGAGAGAAAATATAACTGCTCCTTGCCGCTTCTGTCAGTTCCGAGAGGAGTCGAGTAGTACAGCGGCATATCCTTCATTTCACGAACAAAGTCATGTATGCCTATTTTGTTTTTGCAGAGCATTTTTCTGAATTTCAGATACTTTATCTCCGTTTTACTCCCGAACATGTGTATAAAAATGTTTCTTATTTTCATGTTTTCCTCTGGTATTTCTTTTTAACATAAGTATACAGCACCTCACTGCGACTGTCAAGAAAATACAAAAAGCCGAGCGGGAAAACGATCGGCTTTTTGTGAGTAAATTTTAATTTTTACGCATCTACAGCACCCGTGCGTACAGCCTCAAAGTCCTCTTCGATCTCCTTTGAGGGAGCCTTCGTGAGGAGAGAAACAACAACGATGCATATGCACGAGAAGATGAATGCGGGGAGCAGCTCGTATATTGCAAACACTCCGCCGAGCTTGCTTATGACGAGCTTCCACAGAAATACCATTCCGCCTCCGCCTATCATTCCGGCAATCGCACCGGCTCTGTTTGTACGCTTCCAGAAGAGAGAGAAGAGCATGATGGGACCGAATGTAGCACCAAATCCTGCCCATGCAAACGAAACTATCTGGAAGATAATGCTTTCTTCGTCCAGTGCGATTATAATACCAATAAGTGCGAGAACGAGCAGTGTGATGCGTGATACTATCATTACCTGCTTGTCGGTCGCTTTCTTTTTAAATATGCCGTGGAAGATGTTCTTTGCGAATGCAGAAGCTGCAATCAGAAGATACGAGTCTGATGAGCTGATAGTAGCTGCGAGTATTCCTGCCATTACAAAGCCTGCCAAAATAGCAGGGAGTGAGCTTGTAGCGAGTGTGATAAAGATGTTTTCGGCAGAAGGTTTTGTCAAATGCTCAGTCGGGAACAGCTGACGTCCTACTATACCGATAAATACGGCAACAGCAAGAGAGATGACGACCCATACCATTGCGATACGGCGCGAGCGTTTAAGCTCGCTTTCCTTACGTATAGCCATAAAGCGAAGGAGGACTTGGGGCATACCAAAGTAACCAAGACCCCATGCCAGCATTGAGCAGATGGTCAGTATACCGTATTCGGATGCTTCTCCGAACAGAGGCTTTCCTGCTTCTACTATCTGAGTCCCGCTTGCATCGACCGTGGGTGAAGCAAGCCCGAAAAACTCAAGAAATCCGGGGATGCTGTTTGCATTTTCTATAACTGCACCGATGCCGCCTGCGTTAATTGTGCTTATCGTTACGATTACCGTGAGCGCAACTATCATTACGATAGCCTGCATAAAGTCGGAAATACTCTCAGCCAAGAAACCTCCGAGAATAGTGTAGAGAAGTACGAATACAGCACCGATTATCATCATTGCCATATAAGGTGTGCCGAACAGAGTAGAGAAGAGCTTACCGCAGGTAACAAAGCAGCTCGATGCGTAAACCGTAAAGAAAATGAGGATGAACGCAGCCGAGATGAACATGATGACCTTTTTGCTTTCTCTGAAACGGTTTGAGAAAAACTCCGGAAGGGTGATAGAGTTGTTGGCACGAACACTGTAACGGCGCAGGCGCTTTGACACTAACAGCCAGTTGAGATATGTACCGATTGCAAGACCGATAGCAGTCCATGCGGCATCCGCAAGACCGAACCAATATGCTACACCGGGAAGCCCCATGAGCAGCCAACCGCTCATATCTGATGCCTCAGCGCTCATTGCCGTGACCCAAGGACCGAGCGAACGGCCGCCAAGGAAATATTCCTCCGAATTTTTATTTGCACGCTTTGCGTAAAATACACCGATCAGGATGACAGCAGCCATATATATGATCATTGCTATCAAGATCTGTATCGTATTTCCACTCATTTTTTGACCTCCTGTAAAAAAGAAATACTCTCCATTATATTCAATTTAATAATAGATTTTATAATTATAACAGAAAATCCACAATAATGCAACAAAAAGTTAATAATTAATAAAAAACATTTAGATCGTTTTTCAAAATCACTTGCAATTCATTTTAATTGAGTGTATAATATACACGACAATTAAACAAACGGGAGCTTGTAGTACAGGCTGAGAGGAAGGTGTGACCTTCGACCGAGAACCTGATTTGGATAATGCCAACGTAGGGACGCCTGATACAAGGATATTAGGAATAACAAAGTTTACTTAGGAAGTTACCGGATCGGTAGCTTCCTTTTTGTTTTAAACGGAGGTAAAGTATATGGTAAAAGTCAACAGCGAGGAACTGAACATTGCGGGTAAGACGATTGCAGAATACCTTGCAACCACGAGTTATGATCCCAAACGGATCGCAGTCGAATGCAACGGAGATATTGTTTCCAAAGCGCAATACGGCGAAACAGTATTGCAAGACGGCGACAGCGTGGAGGTCGTCAGCTTTGTAGGAGGTGGCTGAGTTGATACCGACAAAAGAAGAGATGAGAAAAGCATTGGAACTTAGACAAGGAAAAGTGCTTCGGCAGAAGTTTTCTGCTGCAACGATAGCAGTCTGCGGTCTCGGAGGCCTTGGTTCCAACATAGCCGTATCTCTTGCCAGAGCCGGCATCGGAAAGCTCATCCTCATTGATTTTGACCGTGTAGATGTTACCAATCTGCACCGCCAGCAGTACAAGGCAAGTCAGATCGGAATGTATAAGACAGAAGCATTAAGCGAAAACCTGAAGGAGATCGCACCTTACATAGAGCTTGAAGTTCACGCACTTCGTATCGATGAAAATACTACTTTGGAACTGTTTGAAGATTCCGATATCATCTGCGAAGCTTTTGACAATGCCGAAGCTAAGGCAATGCTTACAAGTCTGGTTCTCGAAGCATTTCCTGATAAATTCTTCGTTGCCGCATCGGGAATGGCTGGACTTGGCAGTGCGAATGCCATTCAAACACGCAGAGTATCGAAACGATTTTACCTCTGCGGCGACGGAAAGAGCGATGTGGCAGAGTCAGGAAGCCTTGTTGCCTCACGTGTGATGCTTTGTGCTGCTCATCAGGCGCATACGGTACTTCGTATTCTTGCAGAACAATTTGAAACCTAAAGAAAGAAGGACAAATAAATGAACAACGATAAATTGATCATCGGCGGACACGAATTTAACTCGCGTTTTATTCTCGGCTCCGGCAAATATTCTATGAAGCTCATCGAAGCGGCAGTCAAGGATGCGGGGGCGGAGATCATCACCCTTGCAGTTCGCCGTGCAAACACCAAAGAACAGGAAAGCATCCTTGACTATATCCCCGAAGGTATCACCTTACTTCCCAACACAAGCGGAGCAAGAAATGCCAGGGAAGCTGTTCGTATCGCACGTCTTGCAAGAGAACTTGGCTGCGGTAACTTCGTAAAGATTGAAATTATGAGAGATTCCAAGTATCTGCTCCCCGACAATCAAGAAACGATTAAGGCAACTGAGATCCTTGCCAAAGAGGGATTTGCGGTTATGCCCTATATGTACCCCGATCTCAATGCAGCCCGTGACCTTGTCAATGCGGGTGCCGCTTCTGTTATGCCTCTGGCTTCGCCCATCGGCTCAAATAAAGGGCTTGCCACAAAAGAGTTCATCCAAATCCTTATTGATGAAATCGACCTGCCTATTATCGTGGATGCAGGTATCGGCAGACCGTCGCAGGCTTGTGAAGCAATGGAGATGGGAGCTGCTGCGATTATGGCAAACACTGCACTCGCTACTGCAGGTGATCTTCCTATGATGGCTTCTGCATTCAAGAATGCTATCGAAGCCGGTCGCAAGGCTTATCTTGCCGGTCTCGGCAGAGTGCTTGCTCGTGGTGCATCGGCATCCGATCCTTTGACAGGATTCCTCAGAGACTGAGGTGAGTGTCATGGAAAATCAATTTTTTGTGGATTCGGAGCATTTATCCCCCGAAGCATTGTCAAAAAAGCATCGGCTGGAAACCGATCCGTCTTCCCGTAAGAACCATATGAAATATCTGGGCGGCATGGAAGTGATCGAGTCGGATGTTTGTACAAATGTGATGGCGCAGATGAAATCTTACGACCCGTCAAAATACACCGCTTCTGATGTGAAGGCTGCTTTGGAACACGATACCTGTACCTTCGAGGATCTCAAGGCGCTTCTTTCGCCCGCAGCAGAGCCTTTTTTGGAGCAGATGGCACAGAGAGCAAGACTTGAAACAAGCAAGCATTTTGGTAACACCGTATATCTGTTTACCCCTCTTTACATCGCCAACTACTGCGAGAACTACTGCGTCTATTGCGGCTTCAACTGTTATAACCACATCAAGCGCATGAAGCTGTCACAGGAGCAGATCGAAAAAGAGATGAAGGTCATTTCCGACAGCGGCATGGAGGAGATTTTGATCCTCACCGGCGAAAGCAGAGCTCAGAGCAACGTGGAATATATCGGTGAAGCCTGCAAGCTGGCACGCAAATATTTCCGTATGGTGGGACTTGAGATCTATCCCGTCAATACGGATGAATATAAATATCTGCATGAATGCGGTGCGGATTATGTGACTGTATTTCAAGAGACCTATGATACCGATAAGTACGAACAGCTTCACTTATTAGGACACAAGCGTGTGTGGCCTTACCGCTTTGATGCACAGGAAAGGGCGCTCAGGGGCGGTATGAGAGGTGTTGCTTTTTCAGCTCTGCTCGGTCTTTCGGATTTCCGTCGTGATGCTCTCGCAAGTGCGATGCACGTGTATTATCTGCAAAGAAAGTATCCTCACGCCGAAATGTCCTTGTCCTGTCCGAGACTTCGCCCAATAATCAACAACGACAAGATCAATCCCTTGGATGTTCACGAAAAGCAGCTTTGCCAGGTGCTTTGCGCTTACCGTATCTTCCTGCCTTATGTTGGAATTACGGTATCCTCCCGTGAGAGTGCCGAGTTTAGAAACGGTATTGTAAAGATTGCGGCAACGAAGGTTTCCGCAGGCGTTTCCACCGGCATCGGAGATCACGAAAGCAAATACACAGGAAAAGAAACTGACGATGTTCAAGGCGACGAGCAGTTTGAGATCGACGATAACCGCAGTCTTGACAAGATGTACAAGGATATTGCAGAGGAAGGTCTGCAGCCTGTTCTGAACGACTATCTGTATGTGTGAGGTGATGAAAATGATAAAATTTGATCCGAGTTTATATTTTATAACCGACAGCACGAACTACACCGAAGAAGAATTCCTCTGCCGTGTAGAGCAGGCACTGCAGGGAGGCGTAACGCTTCTTCAGCTTCGTGAAAAGGAAAAAACCACACGGGACTATATCGAGCTTGCCGAGAAGGTTCACGCTATTGCAAAACGTTACAATGTGCCGCTGATTATCGACGACCGTGTGGATGTCGCTCTTGCCATTGATGCGGAGGGGGTTCACGTAGGAGCCTCCGATATGCCTGTTGCTACCGCAAGAAAACTGATGGGTGAAAATAAGATCGTGGGTGCTACCGCAAAGACGGTTCCTTGGGCGAAGGAGGCCTATAGCCAAGGTGCAGACTATCTCGGTGTAGGGGCCATTTATCCCACTACTACAAAGGTGAAAACTTTTTTGACTTCTACCGATACACTCCGTGATATTTGCAATGCTGTCCCAATTCCTGCAAACGCCATCGGCGGACTCAACAAGGACAACATCGATATTCTTGCTGGGATTTCCATTGCCGGCATTTGCGTGGTATCTGCCATTATGAAAGCTGACGATCCAAAGCAAGCAACAATGGAGCTGAAAGCAGAAGCGAGAAAACTAAGGCTTATATAAATGCGAGCGGTACATTGGGGGCACCACCTTATGCCGCTATACAAAACGATGCTGAAAAACGAAAGGAGTGTTTCTATGAAAATGAAAACAGCATTGACCATTGCAGGAAGCGACTGCAGTGGAGGCGCCGGTATTCAAGCAGATTTGAAAACAATGACGATGAATGGTGTTTATGCCATGAGTGCGATCACAGCGCTGACGGCACAAAATACGACCGGTGTTCGAGCAATTCAGGAGTCAACGCCTGATTTTTTGAAACAGCAGCTTGACGCAGTATTTGAGGATATTTTTCCCGATGCGGTCAAGATCGGTATGGTATCTTCCTCTGAGTTGACCCGTGTGATTGGGGACAGACTCCGAAATCATAGAGCAAAGAATATCGTAGTGGATCCCGTGATGGTGGCGACAAGCGGTTCTTCTCTTATGAAAACCGATGCGGTACAGACCTTGACCTGTGAACTTCTGCCTATCGCAACCCTTGTTACGCCCAATATTCCCGAGGCGGAGATCCTATCGGGAATTACCATTGAAAGCCATGAGGATATGAAGACAGCGGCAAACAAGATAGGTGATACATACGGCTGTTCCGTTCTCTTGAAAGGCGGACACAGCATCAACGATGCAAACGATCTTTTGTATTTAAACGGCGAAACGATGTGGTTTGAGGGAAATCGGATATATAATCCCAATACCCACGGTACGGGATGTACGCTGTCCTCTGCCATTGCTGCAAACCTCGCCAAGGGCTTTGACCTTGTCGAGTCGGTGAAAAGAGCGAAGGAATATATTTGCGCCGCCCTTGCCGCACAGCTTGATTTAGGACGAGGCTCGGGTCCGATGATGCATAACTTTGAGCTGAACTCCTACTTTGCCGAAGAAAAGAGATCTGTTTGAAAGGAATGTGAAAACAATGAGAAATTACACAACCCAAATGGATGCCGCAAGACAAGGCATCATCACCCCTGAAATGAAGGCAGTCGCCAAGAAGGAATACCGAACCGAAGAGGAGATACGTGACCTTGTTGCCAAAGGACAGGTTGCCATCTGTGCCAATAAATTACATACTTGCATTGTCCCCAACGGCGTTGGCTCAATGCTCCGCACCAAGATCAATGTAAATCTCGGCGTATCCCGTGATTGCAAGGATTGTGATATTGAGATGCAGAAGGTCATGGCGGCAGTCAATATGGGTGCAGAAGCCATTATGGATCTTTCATCCCACGGCAACACCCAGCCCTTCCGCAGGAAACTCATCGGTGAGTGTCCCGCTATGATCGGTACGGTTCCCGTGTATGACAGTGTCATTCATTACCGTCGTGACCTTGCAACTTTAACTGCAAAGGATTTTATCGACGTGGTTCGACTGCACGCAGAAGACGGTGTTGATTTCGTTACCCTTCATTGCGGCATTACCCGTAAGACTATAGAGCAGATCCGAAAGCATAAGAGAAAGATGAACATTGTATCCCGCGGCGGTTCTCTTGTGTTTGCCTGGATGTGCATGACCGGCGAGGAAAATCCTTTCTATGAATACTTTGATGAAATACTGGAAATCTGCCGTGAATACGACGTCACCATCTCCCTCGGTGATGCCTGCCGTCCCGGATGCCTTGCCGACGGTAGTGATGTTTGCCAGATCGAGGAGCTTGTCCGTCTTGGGGAGCTTACCAAGCGTGCTTGGGAGAAGGATGTTCAGGTAATGGTGGAGGGTCCCGGACATATGCCAATGGACCAGATCGAAGCCAATATGAAAATGCAGCAGACAATTTGCATGGGCGCACCCTTCTATGTCCTCGGCCCTATCGTGACCGATATTGCTCCCGGCTATGACCATATTACATCAGCTATCGGCGGAGCCATTGCCGCCGCTTCCGGTGCGGCTTTTCTGTGTTATGTAACACCCGCAGAACACCTTGCTCTTCCGAATGTAGAGGATGTCAAGCAGGGTATTATTGCCTCCCGTATTGCCGCTCACGCTGCCGATATCGCCAAGAAAGTTCCTCACGCAAGAGATATTGACGATGCGATGGCAGATGCCAGACGTACTTTTGATTGGGATAAGCAATGGGAGTGCTCCATTGATTCCGAAACTGCAAAGTCCATCCGTGACAGCCGTGCTCCCGAGCACGAGGATAGCTGCTCCATGTGCGGCAAGTTCTGCGCAGTCAGAAGCATGAATAAGGCACTCAACGGAGAGTATATTGATATTCTGTAAATCAATTTTAATGACGTTTTTGATATTGAGAGTATGGGGCGAGTCGATGATACTCGCCCCATTGTTTTGCAGGATATGTTAAGTCAGTTTGCTTTCGCATTGTTTTCCTCCTTTCTGCGGAAATAAAAAAAGCGCATGGACTTATTTGATCCATGCGCTTGACTGCGGTTATTCGGTTGTGCGGGGGTTCAAAACATTGCAGAAAGGGAAAAATACCTTTTTCACATCTACAAAATCGTTTGTTGTTTTTTCTGCTGTAGGAACGGCGAACCCCCCGATAAAATCGGGGGGTT
>JBGVFH010000010.1:0-81926 GCA_045120955.1 Eubacteriales bacterium
CTGTCAATCGCTCGTCTTGAAATCTTGAGATTGTTGCATGACTTGGTGCTGGCTCTCCATTTAACAGATACATATACCGGATATCTGTCTTGCATGCTTTTGCTATCTCTCTTCCCGAGTACAGATGCTCCGTATATCCAATTACTTTTATTTCAAATAACGTTATTGGATTGATTTTTCTCCATGTGCGCAGATAAGTATTAAATAGCACTGTATAATCCAAACTTTCACATATTTCCTCCACTTTATATACCAGATCTCCTTCAGGTATATACGTTCTTAATTCCAGTGGAAATACCAGTTGATTTTTTTCTTTCATTGTTGTATAATTATCTCGCTTTCTTGTGGATTTTTTGTGGTAATTAAATTATACAACAAAGCAAAGAGGAGTTCAATGCCTTTCGGCATTGAACTCCTTCTCTTTTTGGCTTCTCTTAATGAGACAGCCCCTTTTTTAAATATTTTGCTTTTACAAAACGTGAGGTCTTTGGGCAGTACACTCAGGCGGCTTCACCCACAACAAAGTTGGCTTTGGATATACCGCAACTATCTGTTGTTCTGGTTCTGCTGATTGTTCTGGTTTTGGTTCTGCTGGTTGTTCTGATTCTGCTGATTGTTCTGGTTCTGATTCTGCTGGTTGTTCTGGTTATTCTGGTTGTTCTGGTTTTGCTGGTTGCTGTTACGATTTTGATTCTGATTTTGCATTACTGTACAAATCTCCTTTTGTTTTTGCGGAATATCCGCATAAGTAGTATAACTAAAACAAGGTCAAATATGCACTATATTCAACTTTTGTTCTTACCGTGTTTTTTTGCTTTTAAAAACAACCAACGAAAAAAACGGGCAGTGCCGCCCCGTTCTCTCGCCTAACGTTGTTTTTTATTACGGAAGCTATGCAAAACGGCGAGTGAGAATACGTACAATTTCCTATGCGATAACGAAGCTTCTATAAAAAATCTTTTTTGTATGTTAAAAATTAAACAAAAGTATTGACATTCACCTATAAATAGTGATAAAATTTAGAATAGGGGAAAATGGTATATTTTTGAAAAATGCGTTTTTTTGCCTTGCAAATTTGTATGTTTTTTGCAAAAAGCCGCACCAAAAAAAGCACCCGCAATTATGCTTTCCTCTGCCCCTTTTTCATGTAATATTGCAGTAAAAACGGGTAAATAATGTAATTGTAAAAAATAAATATTGAAAAGGAGAAGGCAATGCCAGGACAAGCAACACAGCTAAACGATTTTGTTGTCGCAGGTCTCGGTATAGCAACGGTATTTGTATCACTGATCTGTATCATACTTATCTGCAACATAACCGGCGCTATATTCAAGAAATACGGCAGCAGCTCAGAAAAGAGCGTCGGGAGATCCGATGGGCAAAATACGCAAACTGAGCAACCATCACAAAATGCGGTGATGCAGACACAATCGACTGCCGCCAATGTTTGCGAGTATGTGCCGGCAAAGATAGAAAACCGCGGCGAAGTGATCGCGGCAATATCAGCCGCTATCGCAGAGGACTGCGGCACCGACATATCCCGTATACGCATCCTCTCTGTCAGAGAGCGGGCAAACGCTATCCCCGACAGAGAAAAGCTCTGTGCGGCGATAAGTGCGGTAATAGCACAGGAAACGGGCGCTGAGCACGTCAGGATCCACTCGATAAGAAGAGTTGATACGGACAGAGAAAAGCTCTGTGCGGTGATAAGTGCGGCAATAGCACAGGAAACAGGCGCCGAACGCGTCAGAATACATTCTATAAGAAAAATATAAAAATATATTATTAATAAGTGAGGATTATTGAAATGAAAAAGTACAAGGTTAATGTAAACGGAACAGAATATGAAGTATGCGTTGAGCTCATCGGAGATGACGGCAAGGCTCCTGCAGCAGTCGCTTCAACAGTAGCAGTTCCCACTCAGGCACCCGCAGCAGCACCTGCTCCTGCAGCAGCACCTGCTCCCGCAGCTGCTCCCGCACCCGCAGCTTCAGGCGAAGGCGAAGCTATCAAGGCACCCCTTCAGGGTACGATACTTGCAGTTAACATTTCTGCCGGTGCTTCTGTCAAGAAGGGCGATGTTGTTATGGTTCTCGAAGCTATGAAGATGGAAAACGAGATCATGGCTCCCAGAGACGGTCAGGTAACAGGCGTAAACGTACAGAAGGGTGCTGCAGTTGATGCAGGTGCGGTTCTTTACACTCTCGCATAAGCTGTGAGGTAAACACCAATGTTAGACGCTGTAAAGGATTTTGCAATAAGTACGGGATTTGCCCGTTTTGCGCAAGAACCTCTGAAAATCGCAATGATATTGCTTGCGTGCTTTCTCATGTACCTTGCAATAGTAAAAAAATTCGAGCCGCTTCTGCTTTTGTCGATCGCGGCAGGAATGCTTCTTACAAATCTGCCCGGTGCAAATATGTTTCATTCCGAAATATTTGCCGACGGACACATACATTGGAATCTTTTTGTTGACGGCGTTGTTGACGAATTCGGAAACACATCAACAGCGGGACTTCTTGATTATTTGTATCTCGGAGTTAAGCTCAATATCTATCCCTGCCTTATCTTTCTCGGCGTAGGTGCTATGACAGACTTCGGACCTCTTATAGCAAACCCCAAGAGCCTTATTCTCGGAGCTGCCGCACAGGTTGGTATCTTCGGTACTTATCTCGGTGCAAGGCTTCTGGGCTTTAACCAGCAGCAGGCAGGTTCTATAGGTATCATCGGCGGTGCTGACGGTCCTACATCAATATTTACGACTTCTCAGCTTGCTCCCGAAATGCTCGCTCCTATTGCTATTGCGGCATATTCATACATGGCACTCGTTCCGGTAATTCAGCCCCCTATCATGAAGCTGCTTACCACAAAAAAGGAACGTACTATCAAAATGACTCAGCTTCGTCCCGTATCAAAGACGGAAAAGATCGTATTTCCTATCATAATCACCATCTTTGTTTCTCTGATCGTTCCGGACGCAACACCTCTTATAGGTTGTCTGATGCTCGGCAACCTCATGCGTGAGTGCGGCGTCGTTGACAGACTTGCAAAAACAGCACAGAATGAGCTGATGAATATCGTAACGATATTCCTTGGAATTACCGTAGGCGCTACTGCAACGGCTCAGTCTTTCCTCAACTTGGAAACAATCAAGATAATGATACTCGGCGTTGTAGCTTTCTCAGTCGCTACTGCAAGCGGTGTGCTCATTGCAAAGCTCATGAATCTTTTCTTGAAAAACAAGATCAATCCGCTTATCGGTTCGGCAGGAGTCAGCGCTGTTCCGATGGCAGCCCGTGTATCCCAGGTAGTAGGTCAGAAGGAAAATCCGTCGAACTTCCTTTTGATGCACGCAATGGGACCGAATGTGGCAGGAGTTATCGGCTCCGCCGTAGCAGCCGGCATCCTTATAAGTATGCTCGGTTAATGGAGGTTAAATAATGGAAAACAAGAAACTGTTTATAACTGATACTATTCTTCGCGACGCTCACCAATCACAGGCAGCTACCAGAATGCGCCTTGAGGATATGCTCCCCGCTTGCGAAATGCTCGACGAGATGGGATATTGGTCTCTCGAATGTTGGGGCGGTGCTACATTCGACGTATGTATGCGTTTTCTCGGGGAGGACCCTTGGAAGCGTCTTGACGAGCTGAAAAAGCATATGCCCAAAACAAAGCTGCAGATGCTTTTGCGCGGTCAGAACATACTCGGATACAAGCACTATGCAGACGACGTCGTTGAAGCGTTTGTCGGCAAATCCATCGAGCACGGCATCAACGTAATCAGAATTTTCGACGCTCTTAACGATACAAGAAATATGGAAGCGGCAATGAAATATACCAAAAAGTACGGCGGTATATGCGAGGCTGCTATCAGCTACACAAAGAGCCCCGTTCACAGCGAGGAATACTTCGTAAAGCTTGCAAAAGAGCTTGTTCAGATGGGTGCTGACACGATCGCTATAAAGGATATGGCTAACCTTCTGCTTCCGTACGATGCATACAGCCTCGTAAAGAAGCTCAAGGCCGAAATAGACATTCCGATACACCTGCACACTCACAACACAACGGGTACAGGTGACATGGTCAACCTCATGGCTGCTCAGGCAGGCGTTGATATAGTTGACTGCGCACTTTCTCCCCTTGCAAACGGTACCGCACAGCCCGCAACCGAAGCTCTCGTTGCTACTCTTATGGGTACCGAGCGTGATACAGGTCTTGACCTGTCAAAGCTTTCCGAGTGTGCGGCACACTTCAGAAAAGTTCAGAAGAGACTCAAGGACGACGGAATACTCGATCCCAAGGTCCTCAATGTTGATACAAACACACTTCTTTATCAGGTTCCCGGCGGAATGCTCTCAAACCTTATCAGCCAGCTCAAGGGCTTTAAGGCTGAGGACAAATACTATGAGGTGCTCGCTGAGGTTCCGAGAGTCAGAGAAGACTTTGGATTTCCTCCCCTCGTAACACCTACAAGCCAGATCGTAGGAAACCAAGCGGTTCTCAATGTTCTCATGGGCAAGTATAAAAACTTTACCAAGGAGTCAAAGGGACTTTTGCGCGGTGAATACGGCAGACTTCCCGGAAAGGTAAACGAGGAAGTAAGAAAGATGGCTATCGGCGATGATGAAGTCATTACCTGCCGTCCTGCTGACCTTCTCGAGCCCGAGCTTGAAAAGTACAGAGAAGAAACCAAGGGTATCGCAAAGTGCGAGGAGGATGTTCTCTCTTATGCGCTCTTCCCTCAGGTAGCTTCCAAGTTCTTTGCACAAAGAGACGCTGTAAAAGAAGAACCCAAGGCAGAGGCAAAGGCTGACGAGTCCGCAGAAGTAAAAACGATATACGTCGAAGACCTCGGCCTTTGATAAATGTTGTCACATATTAAAAATTCATAAGAAAATTTAATATCACGCTCATCCCCTCAGTGCAGACTTTCTGCACTGAGGGGATCATTTATCCAAAAACATATTAATTCAGCTTTTTTGGAATATCTTATCTTGACATTGATAACTTATAAGATTATATTAATAATTGTATAAAAACGCTGTATAATTATGCCGTCACTTAGTAAGCGGACAAGCTTTCCGACAGATGAGTGTACATATGCAGCGAAAAAACAAGAAACGAATTGGGAGGTTCGTAATGGAAAAACTAAAAAAGAGATCTCTTCCCGTGCTTCTGGTAATTATCGCAATGCTTGCGGCAATATTTTGCGTTCCTGCAGCAGCCGATACCACAGTAAACAACGCGGAAGACCTTAAGAATGCAGTTGCCGCAGGCGGCACGTTTTGAACGATAATATCGTTCTCGATGAAAAGCTCGAGATCAAAAATGCTGTCACAATCAACGGTAACGGCCACAGCAAAAACATACTATTCTCTTTCGGAGACTATCAATGACGCATCCGAAAACGACACGGTAAAGCTGCTCAACAGCATCGTGGTAGCTGAGCCTGTTGTTATAGACAAAAATATAACACTCGACGGAAACGGTCTGTCGATCACATCTACCGACGCAAAATACGGCATTGGGGTAAAAGGCGATGCTTCTAAAGTAACGCTCAAAAATGTTGAGATCACTGCAAAATATTATGCTCTTAATGTCAACTCAACTGTGGATCTGACTATCGAAAACTCCAAGCTCAACGGATGGGCAGCTATATATATGTTTAACAGCCGACCGGCTCTACCGTCACCGTCAAGAGCTCTGTTCTCAACGGTGTAAACAACTACAACGAAGTTTTCGGTACGATAGCTTTACAGGCAGAAAATCTGACTGTTATTATCGACGGTGGCTCTACCGTTATATCCAAAGTGGCAGAAGGCAAAACAGGCACTCAGTACGCTCTGGTCTGCAATGCATATGACACAGATGCAAACGGCAAAGTCGAGATAGCCGACAAAACATCGGTCGTTATTGATAAGCTTGTCGAGGATACAAGCGATATAAGCAGTCCGAACACCGGCGATGTGACTCTCGTAATAGTTGCTCTCGCTTTTGTAAGTGCTGTAGCGGCAGGTGCAATTCTCTCTATCAGAAAAAAAGGTAACTGCTGACCGATCTAAAGCTTAATTTAAAAGGAGCTTGTCTTACGTTCTTTATTCGTAAGACGGCTCCTTTTTCTGCGTATATGCTCAATATAAAAGTTTCTCTGATAATTTTTGTATGCAAGTTGAAAACGGCAAAAAACAATGATATAATGTATCTTATAAGGTATAATTATACCATCTAAACTACCTCACAAGAAAACTTAAAACTAAGGACAAAAAATGAAAAAACTAACCGAACTGTTACTCGAAATAGAATATACATCAAAAAAAGATATATCTTCGCTTGCGGTGGACCTTGTGTCAAGCGACTCAAGAAAGGCAACCTACGACTCGCTTTTTATTGCGATCAGCGGCGCAGTACACGACGGACACAATTTTGTTGACAGTGCATACCGAAACGGTTGTCGCATTTTCCTTTGTGAAAAAGAGGTGGAGCTTCCGAGTGATGCGTATCTTATTCTCACCCCCGACACAAGAAAGGCACTTGCTCTCTGCTCTGCGGCTTTCTACTCATACCCTGCAAGAAAGCTTCGCATCATAGCGCTCACGGGTACAAAAGGCAAAACAACAACGGCATACCTCATCTATTCGCTTTTGCGTGCAGCGGGAAAGCCCGCCGCATATATAGGCTCAAACGGCATCGACTATGCGGAATTTCACTATGACACCGCAAACACAACGCCCGAGAGCTGTGATCTGCATTATCATTTCTCAAAAATGGTAAGCGCAGGCATCGAATTTGTCGCAATGGAAGTATCAAGTCAGGCGCTGTATATGAACCGAGTGTACGGTATCGAGTTTGAAACGATCGTATTTACCAATCTTGCCCCCGATCATATAGGCGGGCACGAGCACCCGACCTTTGAGCATTACAGAGACTGCAAGCGCTCGCTGTTCTTTGAATACAAGGCGAAAAACATGGTTTACAACGCTGACGACGAAGCGTGCGAATATATGATAAATCCTGCACTTTCCCTTTACCCTGTATCGTCATACGGCAACGGCAGCTTTAACGCATCAGATATCGAACCGTACAAAGAAAACGGTGTTCTCGGTATCAGCTTTAAGATGCGCACCTCACGCTCAGCATATAACGTAAAGACACGCTCCCCGGGAGCTTTCAGCGCATACAATGCGATGATAGCAATGGTCTGCGCCAAGCTATGCGGAGTCAACTTTTCCTCCTCGGCGAAAAAGCTTGCTGACATCTCTGTTATCGGGCGTTTTGAATGTGTCGATATATTCAAGGACAGAATCTTCGTTATAGACTATGCCCACAACGGCTTTTCACTTCGGGCAGTGCTTGAGGCGCTCAAAAAATATCCGCACAACCGACTCATATGCCTGTTCGGCTCTGTCGGCGGAAGGACAGAGGGGCGCAGAGCGGAGCTTGGCAAGGTTGCGGCAGAGCTGTGCGATTTTTCGATCATCACGTCGGACAACCCCGACAGCGAGGCGCCGACAAAGATCATCGACGGTATCGCTGCGGAATTTGACAAAGTCGGCAACGAAAATTATGTCAAAATTCCCGAAAGAGATTATGCTATAAAATATGCGGTAAAAATCTCCGAGCCTGACGATATCATACTGCTCGCAGGAAAGGGACATGAAAAATATCAGCTGATCATGGGAAGAAAGCTCCCCTTCTGCGAAAGAGAGCTGCTACACAAGTACAGCGAAAATTACACGTCGAAAAAGCAAGAACAAGCATTGGCAAAAAAATGATAATTTAAAAATTGTTGCAAGCGTGAACATCATGATGTTTATGTTCTAATAATGAAGAAAAGGAAAATTTTGTTATGTCTAATATATATACCTCAGCTGACCAACTCATAGGAAAGACACCCCTGCTTGAGCTGTGCAACATTGAAAGATCTTTGTCGCTGAAAGCAAAAGTAGTAGCCAAGCTCGAATATCTCAATCCTGCAGGCTCAGTAAAGGATAGAGTGGCAAAGGCAATGCTTGACGATGCAGAGAAAAGCGGAAAGCTTACCAAAGACTCGGTAATAATTGAGCCTACCTCCGGCAACACCGGTATAGGGCTTGCTTCGGTTGCCGCCGCAAGAGGATACCGAATAATAATAGTCATGCCCGACACTATGTCGGTCGAGCGCAGACAGCTGATGACCGCCTACGGTGCCGAGCTTGTGCTCTCAGACGGAGCAAAAGGGATGAAAGGCGCTATCGAAAAAGCCGAAGAGCTTGCCTCCGAGATACCGAACAGCTTTATTCCCGGACAGTTTGTAAATCCCGCAAATTCAAAGGCTCACAGAGAAACCACAGGTCCCGAAATATATGATGATACTGACGGAAAGGTCGATATATTCGTGGCGGGAGTAGGAACGGGAGGCACTCTTACGGGCACAGGCGAATATCTAAAATCAAAGGATCCCAATATAAAAATAGTGGCTGTTGAGCCTGCATCCTCCGCATTTTTATCCACAGGCGTTGCAGGCGCACATCAAATTCAAGGTATAGGCGCAGGCTTTGTCCCCGAGGTGCTCAATACCGAAATATACGACCGGATCATTGCCGTGTCTGACGAAGATGCATTTGAGACAGGAAGAATGATCGGTAAAAAAGAGGGCGTGCTTGTAGGTATATCCTCAGGTGCTGCGGCGTATGCGGCAATCGAGCTTGCAAAGCTGCCCGAAAATGAGGGAAAAACCATCGTCGTACTCCTCCCCGACACAGGCGACAGATACCTGTCAACAGCCATGTTCTTGGAGTAATATGCTTTTTATGCTCTGCGTTTGCAATGCAAACGCAGGGCATAAACGCTTAAGCGTGATAACATCCCTTTTAGCGGACTGCATACGATGCGCAAGTCTCCTGATAGAGAGCAGCCGTCATTGTTGTACGCAGTAAACATCATTGAAAAAACGCACATTTGTCTGATAGACTAATGTGCGTTTTTTGTTGGTGGAGCTTTACTAACGAAAATCGAACCGTTTCTATTTCATCACACCGAAGGCGTGTATATCATCAATTCCGCAGGAATTACATATCATCAAAACGAAGTTTTGTATATCACCAAGTCGCAGGAGGATACACGCTAAAGCGTGATGAGATACAAAGGCGGCTTGCCGCCTTTGGTGATATACAGCCTGACGGCTGATGATATACCAAGCCTGTGGCTTGGATAAAAAAATTCCGAGAACAAAGTTCTCGGAATTTTTTGGTGGGCCATCAGGGACTCGAACCCCGGACCGACCGGTTATGAGCCGGTAGCTCTAACCAACTGAGCTAATGGCCCGCACATGCGGTGTGCTTTTTTGCAACGGGATTATTATATCACACCGCACCTTGCTTGTCAATAGTTTTTCTTGAAAAAATTTCAAAATTAATTTATTTATTTTGCTTTTTTTCGATATCGTTTATCATTCCAACTCGTACAGCGTGTCTGCCGCCTTCAAAAGAAGCGCCGACAAATGACTCAGCTACATCAATAGCGAGGCACTCGCCGATAACACGTGCACCCATGCAAAGCACGTTTGCATCATTGTGATTGCGTGTGAGTCTGGCGCTGTATGTATCTGAGCATACAGCCGCACGAATTCCGTTATACTTGTTTGCCGCCATGCTCATGCCGATGCCCGTACCGCATATAAGAATACCGAGTGCGCCGTCACAGCCAAGCACCGCCTCGCACACCTTTGATGCAAACTCGGGATAGTGACAGCTCTCATCGCTGTATGAGCCTACATCCTCGGTCTCATATCCCTGCTCTTTAAAATAAGCGACAAGTTTATTTTTCAGCGCATATCCTGCGCTGTCACAACCGAAGACAAGCTTTTTTACATCAGGATTTTTCATATTTACAATACCTCTTTTTATTATTTATTATCCGATAGCTGTCCGAGCCTCTCAAGTCTCTCCCTTTCAGCCTGAGCAAGTCTCAAGTACGAGGGGCGAAGCTCCGAGTCACTCTCATATTTGCCATTAAGGTACGCCTTGTATGCACACAAAGCCACACTGTATGCGTTCTGCCCTGCCCTATCTGCGTCATACACAAGTACAAGCTCTTTGTTTTCCTTTAGCTTGTTATACGCTAAAGCAGCACCGTCACCGCATACATATATCGTCTCGCCCGCATACTCCGCACATCTGCCGCAAAGCTCGGAGAGCGATATCGCCATATCCTCGCTTATGCGCTCTATTTTGCCGTCGAAAGCTCTGAAAAAAGCACAGTAGACCTGTTCTCGTCTCGCATCCATGGCACTGAGCACAATGCCCTCTTTGTCTATATGATTGTACGAAAGCGCCTCAAGGGACGAGACGCCGACACACGGCTTTCCTCTTCCGAAGCAAAGCCCCTTTACCGTAGCCGCACCTATGCGGACTCCTGTAAAAGATCCCGGTCCCTTTGACAGAGCAAACATATCAATATCACTCACCCCGATACCCGACTCGGAGAGTATACTCTCTATCATCGGGAGCAGTGTCTGTGAATGTGTCATGCCTGCGTTTTCGCTTTTTAATGAAATAAGCTGTGAGTCCTCGCACAGTGCAGCCGTGCATATTTTTGCCGTACTGTCAAGAGCAAGAATTTTCATTTTTGCATCCTTTCTCTATACTTATCCTGCGTCTGTCGGGAAACTCCGTAGATACCTTTTCAATTCTCAGAATATAGGCATCCTCCGGTATTGCGAACGGAATATTTTCACACCACTCGCAGAGCATATATCCCTTGCGTGAAAAATACTCGTAAAAACCGGTAGAGTAAAGGTCCTCATCATCTGTGATACGGTACATATCAAAATGAAAAACAGATGTGCTCTCAAAGTTGTATTCGTTTACAATGCTGAAGGTCGGGCTTTTCACACGGGCAGACCCAAAGTACGAGCAAAATCCGCGCACAAAAGCAGTCTTTCCTACTCCGAGATCTCCGTACATAGCTACAAAGCCTTGCTCTGAGCTTTCGCTCAGCATACGGGCAAATTCATACCCCGCCCTCTCTGTCTGCTCCGCACTCTCCGTTTGCAGGTATGCGGGAAGCGTCATATTTTCAAGCATATCTAAAAGCATCCAAGATAAGATATCAGAACAGTCCGCTTATCTTGCCTTTCTCGTCTATGTCAATGCGGTATGCCGCAGGAGCTTTGGGAAGTCCGGGCATTGTCATGATAGCACCTGTGAGAGCAACGATAAAGCCAGCACCTGCGCTAAGCTTTATGTCTCTGACTGTAATAGTAAAGTTTTTCGGTCTGCCGAGCTTTGTCTGGTCATCAGAGAGCGAATACTGCGTCTTTGCCATGCAGACGGGGAACTTTGCGTATTCGCTGTTGATAGCAAGAATATCGGCGAGCGCCTTCTTTGCGGAAGGCTCGAATACTACGCCGTCAGCACCGTATATCTCACGGGCGATAGTTTGGATTTTTTCTTCGATGGACATATCGTCCGGGTATAGAAGCTTAAACTCAGACTTCTTTTCGCAGGCGGCAACCACCTTCTCAGCGAGGTCTGTTGCACCGTCGCCGCCCTTTGCAAACACCTCGGAAAGTGCTATTTCAGCTCCGAGCTCATGGCAAAGGTTCATTACATATTCTATCTCCGCATCTGTATCCGAGCCGAAACGGTTGAGTGCGACTACTATGGGAAGCCCGTATTTTGTTATATTCTCAATGTGAGCCTCAAGGTTTACAGCGCCTTTCTTGAGCGCCTCGAGATTTTCCTCTGTGAGCTTGTCCTTCGCAACGCCGCCGTTGTATTTGAGCGAACGGATAGTAGCAACTATGACAACGGCAGACGGCGTAAGTCCCGCCTTGCGGCACTTTATGTCAAGGAACTTTTCAGCTCCGAGGTCAGCACCGAAGCCCGCCTCCGTGATAGTGTAGTCAGCGAGCTTGAGCGCAAGCTTAGTTGCTCTGACGGAGTTACAGCCGTGCGCAATATTTGCAAAAGGTCCGCCGTGAACAAGTGCGGGAGTGTGCTCTATGGTCTGGACGAGGTTCGGCTTTACAGCGTCTTTCATCAAGGCAGCCATAGCGCCGTGCGCCTGAAGATCACGTGCGAAAACAGGCTTTCCCGAATATGTATACGCAACGTGTATGTTACCGAATCTTTCCTTCAAGTCAGCTATGTTCTCCGCAAGGCAAAGAATAGCCATGACCTCACTTGCAACAGTGATCATGAAATGGTCCTCACGGACAACACCGTTGACCTTTCCACCCATACCGACAACGATGTTTCTCAGTGCTCTGTCGTTTGTGTCGGTAACTCTTGTAAAAAGTATACGGCGGGGATCTATACCTAGTTCATTTCCCTGCTGAAGATGGTTGTCGATTATAGCGCAAAGCAGATTGTTTGCGGCTGTGATAGCGTGAAAGTCACCCGTAAAGTGAAGGTTGATATCCTCCATGGGAAGTACCTGAGCATAACCGCCGCCTGCGGCTCCGCCCTTTATTCCGAAAACAGGTCCGAGCGAAGGCTCACGGAGCGCAATTATCGCTTTTTTACCTATTTTTTGCATAGCCATGCCGAGACCAACGGATGTAGTGGTCTTGCCCTCTCCTGCCGGAGTCGGATTTATTGCCGTGACAAGAACGAGCTTGCCGTCCGGTCTGTTATCGACTCTCTCAAGGAAGCTGTCATTGATCTTAGCCTTATATTTTCCGTAAAGGTCGTAGTCATCCTGACTGAGTCCCAAAGACTCCGCTATCTCACAGATAGGAAGTAGTTTTGCCTCAGAAGCTATTTCGATATCGCTTTTCATATTTGTTTCTCCTTGTATTGGTATGTTTTTTAGCCAAGGTGCAGGCATATGCATAAGCATTACCCCAATTATATATAATTGTATCACACAAAAGTCTTCTTTTAAATAGGAAAATCAAATTTTTTTCATTTTTATAGATAATGTATCAAATAAGCACAAAAACAGCATAACAATCGAAAAAAATGCTCAAAAAGGTATTGACAACCCCCACCCCTGATGTTATAATGTAAGTACCTCTGTCAAAGGGGCTTTTTTGTCGTATCAATCTGCTCTTGCGACAATGAGGGAGGTACGGCGGAGCATTCCGCTACATGAGAGCTGACCGCTTTCAAATTTTATTAGGAGGTGCCGAAATGAAAAACGATTCCAGAGTCAAGATCACACTTGCGTGCAGCGAATGCAAGCAGAGAAACTATGACACGAAAAAGAATAAGAGAAACGATCCCGACAGACTTGAGTTCAACAAGTTCTGCCCTTTCTGTCATAAGCATACTCTCCACAAGGAAACAAAGTAAGAGCGCCCTGCCCGTACGGCATAGGCTCTCAGCTTAAAGCAGAGAAACACACACCGATGACGGCGACCTCGGTGTGCACAAAAACAGTCGCCGAGATATGGAGCTTTTACTATGGCAGAAACAAAAGAAACAACCAAAGTCGAAAAGCCCGCCAAAGCAGAAAAAGCAGCAAAGAAAAGCAGCAAGCCGTCCATATGGTCAAGGATGGGAAAATTCTTCAAGGACTATAAGAGCGAGCTGAAAAAGGTTTCGTGGTCGTCATGGAAAACCGTTAAGACCAACACAGCCATTGTTGCGGTGTCTGTTATATCTATGAGTGCGGCAATAGGTATCCTTGACTATTTGTTCTCCAACCTTATTGTATTTATCGGAAAACTTATATAAAGCAAGGAGTTACCAATGAGCGATTTTGATGAATTGAACCTTGGTCCGAGATGGTATGTTGCTCATACCTATTCAGGCTACGAGAACAAGGTAAAAGCGAACCTTGAAAAAATAGTCGAAAACAGAGGACTCGGACATCTTATATTCGACATTCGTATCCCGATCGAGACCGTTGTTGAAACCGACGGCGAAACCGAGAAGGAAGTCGAAAACAAGATTTTTCCAAGCTACGTTCTGATAAAGATGATCATGACAGACGAAAGCTGGCATGTAGTCAGAAATATCAGAGGCGTGACGGGATTTGTCGGTCCCGGCTCAAGACCTACTCCTCTTACAAACGAGGAGATCGAGGCTCTTAATGTTGAAATACGCACGGAACAGCTCGGATACGACGTGGGCGATACCGTGTCTATTACAAGAGGCATTTTTGCGGGCTACACCGGAAAGCTCAACGACATTTCGGAGGACAAAAAGACCGTTACCGTTCTTATATCTACCGCAAGCAGAGAAATGCCCGTCAAGCTTGATGCTGCCGACATCAAAGCTGTAAAGGAATAAAGGCGCAAGATCGGCAAAGCATTTTCGCACAGCGAAAAAATAATGCGGTCGGCATTATCCGACCATATAGTGCGCAGAAAGCGCACGGTGGGAGGGAGAAAAATTTTTGAATTCTCCCGAGTATAACCACATTGGAGGTAAATAAAAATGGCAAAGAAAATCACGGGCTATATCAAGCTCCAGATTCCCGCTGGAAAAGCAACACCGCAGCCCCCTATAGGTCCTGCACTCGGTCAGTACGGTGTATCGATCCCCAACTTCACAAAGGAATTTAACGAAAGAACAAAGAATGACATGGGACTTATCATTCCTGTCGTAATCACTGTATATGCAGACCGTTCTTTCACATTCATCACAAAGACTCCCCCTGCTGCTGTTCTTATCAAGAAGGCTTGCGGAATTGAGACAGCTTCCGCAACTCCCAATAAGACAAAGGTTGCTTCTATTACCAAGGAGCAGGTTCGCAAAATTGCTGAAACAAAGATGCCCGACCTTAATGCCGGTTCTGTTGAAGCTGCAATGAGCATGATTGCAGGTACAGCACGCAGCATGGGTATCACTGTTACAGACTGATCGGGAGGTAGTAAGTAATGAATAATAAGGGTAAGAAATATCAGGACAGCATAAAGCTCATCGAAAAATCCAAGCTTTATGACTCAAACGAGGCTATCGCACTTGTATGCCAGACCTCAAAGGCAAAATTTGATGAAACTATCGAGCTTCACATCCGTCTCGGCGTTGACAGCCGTCACGCTGACCAGCAGGTAAGAGGCGCTATCGTACTTCCCAACGGTACAGGTAAGACTGTAAAGACACTTGTATTCGCAAAGGGCGACAGAGCAAAAGCTGCTGAAGAGGCAGGCGCTGACTATGTCGGTGCAGATGATCTCGTAGCAAAGATCACAGGCGAAAACTGGTTCGACTTTGACGTTGTTATCGCAACTCCCGACATGATGGGTGTTGTCGGCCGTCTCGGTAAGGTGCTCGGTCCTAAGGGACTTATGCCTAACCCCAAGGCAGGTACGGTAACAATGGATGTTGCTAAGGCTGTTAAAGAAGCTAAAGCAGGAAAGATCGAATACCGTCTTGACAAGACAAACATTATCCACTGCCCCATCGGAAAGGCATCCTTCGGCGCTGAAAAGCTCCAGGAGAACTTTGATGCACTTGTCGGCGCTGTTATCAAGGCAAGACCTGCAGCAGCAAAGGGTCAGTACATCAAGTCATGCGTTGTAGCATCTACAATGGGCCCCGGTATAAAGATCAACTACGCAAAGCTTGGTTAATTTATTTTAAAACTAACGAAACAGAGACACTCACAAACGGGTGTCTCTGTTTTTTGTTGTTGCATAGGAAATTGCGTCATCCTGAGCGAGCGGCGGGGTCAACATCACGCAATTTCCTATGCAACAAAAAGAGTGAACACGACAGTAGAAGCTGTTTTGTTCACTCTTTTTCTTTGCACATGTTTTTGGGCTTAGCCAATCCTTGTACACGCTTTACCGTTGCCCTTCTGTGTTTTTCCCTCACAGTTTAACCTCTACCGAGCAACACGGCTTTCGTTTTGCTTTTTCTGTGAGTATATGATATGACGGCAACGTGAGAGCCAATAGCTTTATTGGGAAATTATTTATTGCCTTTTCATCTGTCGAAGGAACAGCAATACCGCCGCAATGAGAACAACGGCAGCGTAACCGAGCACCCACCACAAATGAGGGAATATGTCTGTGAAATTACCGCTAAGCACTGCCCTTTCCATTTCAACAGCGTGAACAAAAGGAAGTGCATAAGCAATTTTCTTAAACGTGCCGCCTACAAGCTCAAGGTCAAACCAAGTTCCCGACAACCAAGCAGAAAGATTGGTAAGAAGTGCGCCGCAGATACCGCCTACCTGTTTGTCAGTAAATACACTTCCGCACAAGAGTCCGAGTGCAATGAACAGTATTGATACGGGAAGTATAAGCAAGACAGCATAGAGAATATTGATTGTCAGCTTAAGGCTGAGGAGCAAGGCAACGGCATAGCAAATAACGCACTGTGCTACTGCGATGGGCATGATCGGCAAGGTGTAGCCGAGAATAAAATCGATCGGGGTCAGCGGAGTTGTGTATAACCGCTGGAGCAGTGAGCTTCCTCTGTCTTTTGCAATGATCGTAGCGGAAAACAGCGTCATAAAGGATAAGCCAAACACTGTGATTGCGGGTGTCATATTCTGTATCTCAAATAGACTTACCGGTACACTTGCCTGAATTGCGCTCAACAGCAAAAGCAGAACAATCGGAAAGCCAATACCGAATCCTAAATTCAGCGGATCACGCAGGATCTCTTTTGTGTTCCGATTTGCAAATGTCAGCATTCTCACTTTGATACCCCCTTAACAATGCGGATAAAGGCTTCTTCAAAATTATCCGTTTCGGCTTTATCTTTGATCTCGTCAGCGGTAGCACAGACGAGCAGCTTACCGTCCTTCATAATTGCAATGCGGTCGGATAGTGCTTCTGCTTCTTCCATATAGTGCGTTGTCAGAATAATCGTTACTTTACCCTTCAGGGAACGAATAATATCCCACAGATCACTGCGGGCAAGCACATCAAGTCCAAGTGTCGGTTCGTCGAGAAAAAGGATCTTAGGCTCGCTTATAAGAGCCATAGCAATACTGAGTCTGCGCTGCCAACCGCCTGACAGCTTTCCTGCTTTTTTTCTGCTGATATCTCTCAGCCCCAACAGTTCGGTAAGCTCTGTGATCTTTTCTTCACGCTTTGCTTTTGAAAAGCCGTGAACACCGCACATCAGCTCAAGGTTTTCTCTGACAGTAAGACCGGGAGCCACGGCGGTTTCCTGCGGAGATACGGCAATCAGCGACTTTACGGCGGCTGTATCCTTCAAAATACTCTTTCCGTTCAAAAATGCATCTCCGCCCGTCGGTTCGATAAGGCAGGAGAGCATCTTAATAGTTGTTGTCTTGCCGGCACCGTTTACACCAAGCAACGAAAACAGCTCACCCCTTTTGACCGTAAGGCAAAGGCTGTCAACAGCGCTTACATCCTTGTATTTTTTCGTAAGTGATTCTATTCTGATAGCATCCATCTCGGTTACTCCTTTTCAAATTGCTTTTTTAATCCCTGATAAGAATCCGTGAGCATCTTGCTTATCAGATCCCAATCCAAATTAAAATATCCGGTAGCAAGCATTGTGGCAATACCGTGAACATACGCCCACATTTCAAGGTGGAACAGTTTTATATCCGAGCCTTCCAGCCCTGTATTATTTTGCACGATGTTCTCCATCTGTTTACCCACGTCGGTTTCCTCCGGAACGACCTCAGCGGTACGGTCGCGCATATACAGCAGCTTGAAAAGTTCCTTCTCTTCTTTTGCAAAACGGATATAAGCCATACCGTTTGCCTTGTAGGGAGGGTACTTTCCGCTTTCCACTTCTCGTTTCATATACTCTTGGCATAAGGCGTCTGCTGCACCGACTACTGCAAGCCGTAATTCTTGCATTGTCGCAAAATTGGAAAAGACCGGCTGCGTGGAGCAATTCAGCACATCAGCAACCGTTCTTGCGTTCAATGCCTGTTCTCCGTTCTTTCTGACAATATCAACAGCAGTGTTAATAATATCTTCTTTTGTAATTCTGACCTTTGGCGGCATAAAACACCTCTTTATAGTTGCTGTTATATAACGTATGTTATTTTATCATAGCTCTGCACCAAAGTCAATACATTTCGCAAAAATGTAAAGAAGGCACCGCAACGAAGCGACACCTTCTTGTCATAACAGGTACACGCCAAAACACCGCCACTTAAAGCTTGCTTACAGCATATTGAGCAAGGAAGAGTATCTTGACAAGATAACTGCCCGATTTTTGTCTCAGATCGCATCAGCAGGCTTGCGATCACGGGCTTATATGCATTGAAAAATAAGCAACCGTCGGACTTATTCACTTGAAATAAAAATCCTATGTGCAGAGCGCTTCGCTCTGCACATAGGATTTTTGTGTCGGATCTGTCTTTTATCGGTCGGAATACTCCGTGATATACGGCAAAGGGCAGATGCATATCTCCCTTATGCGTATATGCGCTCTACAGCTTTGCCGCAAGCCGACATTTTACATCACAGCAGCTCCTTGAAATAAGATTTCGGCTGGACACCTACACTTTTATGTTCGGCTTTTCCATCCTTGAATATTATGACTGTAGGAATAGACATGATGCCATACTCCATACAAAGTTGCTCCTGCTCGTCAACATTGACCTTGCCTACCTTGTATTTTCCGTCAGCTTCATTTGCAAGCGCCTCAACAACGGGTGCGAGCATTCGGCACGGACCGCACCACTCTGCCCAAAAATCTACCAACACGGGTATCTTTGAGTCAAGCACCTCTTCTTTAAAATTATCATTTGTAAGTTTGATTTCCATAGTACACCTCCTATAGCTTATATTATTCCCTTTTCTTTGAGTGCCATTACTTTAAGTACCGCAACCTGGGTCTTTGCATCTCTTATTTCGCCGTCAAGTGTCATCTTTACCAACGTGTCCAGCGGTATTTTTTCAACATTGAGAAATTCGTCACGGTCAAGCTCCTGCTCCCCGCCCTCTTTCAGCTCTGTCGCAAGATACATATATATTACCTCATCGACAAATGCGGGTGTTGTGTATATCTCTCCTAAAAACGTATATTTGCCCGCCTCAATACCTGTCTCCTCACGCAGCTCCCGCTTCGCCGCTTCGAGATAATCCTCGCCTGCGTCAAGCTTGCCTGCGGGAATTTCACAGAGTACCTTGTCATGTGCATATCGGAACTGCGATACGACTGTTACGTTTCCGTCCTTGTCAAGCGGCAGAACACAAACCGCACGGCAATCACGCAAAACCTCACGCACGCTCTCGCTGCCGTCCTGCAGTCTTACCTTATCCTTGTACAGATGAACCACCACGCCCTCGAATATTCTCTCCGAGCCTATACATACCTCGGTAAGGTCATCGTATTTTTTATGCATTATTTCTCCCATATCACAAGCAGATCTCCTTTCGATATTTCAAGCGTACATATTTCATTTTTAAAGCTGTTACTCACCCCAAGCGGAACGTCCGAGCGCATGGTGATGGATCTCGTTTCATATTCAAATCCGTGCATTGTGACACCTTCTGTGCTTTCGCTGAGTGAGAAAGCAGAAAAATACCCCTGACCGTCGAAAAACTCAAGCTTGCACGGTCCGCTTATCACCCGATACAGCTCCCTCTCTCCTTCCATAACGCATTTCGCACCATGGTGAGAAAGATACAGCATAAGAGATATATTGGCAAAAGTATGCTCCGGACGCTCGCCTCCCGTACAACCGCAAAGGTAAAAATCCCTGTATCCCATTCCAAGTGCCTCTTTTGCCGCATAAAAGCTGTCGGTATCATCCTTGACTCTCGGCAAAACCGTAATATCGTCAAACTCGGGTATGTAACCGAGCGAGTCAAAATCCCCTATTATCATATCGGGTACGATACCCCGATCTCTCAGATGCTCATACCCTCCGTCGAGCGCAATGATAAAAGCATCCTCGATGTTACTCAGCCTGTCACAATAAAACTCCGACGAGCCGACAAGCAAACACATTTTTTTCTTACTACCGTCTTTACACATATTTCACCGCTGTATACCCGATATCGGTACGACCCGATATTTTTTTATATTCTACCATGTTTGCAGTATTTTTTCAACAGTATCGAAAAATATTAACAAACAAAAAACATCTTGGAAAATTTATTTTTGTAAAATAAACGCACTTTTTGTTGAAAAAACAGGTCTGTAGTGTTATAATAACTTTATGCTTTTTATTATATAGAATGTGTGCAATTTTTTTGGCATAAATTTATTATATATTCTGTTATACATATTTTTTATAAAAGGATAGAAAAAATGAACGCAACAAAAAATGTACCGCAAGGCGGTCAGATACCGCCTTACAGAAGAACCGCTCAAAGGCGCAAATACACGCAGAAAAACGAAACGATGTCGTATCTTTCACTTTTGTTTTTGCCGCTGTTTTTATTCGTGTGCGAATTCGTGCTTAAGCTCTCGCTGTTCGGCAGCATCAGCTTCAAGGAGATATTCTACATACTCGCCTTTTCTTTCTCTGCGGGAATCACGGTCACGGTGGCTTGCCGTGCGTTTGCCTGCGCAATAGCAAAGCTTGCGGAAAACAGAGACGTTATTCGACCGCTTACCGCTGTGCTTGTCGGTATCGTTACGCTGTTCTTTACCGTACTGTTCCTTGTCCAGTATGTTTATTTCAGCTTTTTCGGTGACTTTTTCAAGTGGTCTACGATAACGATGGCAGGAGACGTAACAGACTTTTACCGTGAGATCATAGACACAGTTCTCAAGGGTTGGTATTGGGTACTGATATTTATCGTTCCGATCGTCCTTTATATCAAGTTCCCGTCAAGAAAAATGCCCGACGGCTACATGAAACCGGCAGGAGTGCTCGTTTTGCTCGCCGTTGCATTGGTATGCCATCTCAGCGCATTGACGGTAATAAATCTGGATGACGATGACTACGGAGACAAGACGTATTACAACGAAATATTCAACGCTTCTTATTCGGTAAAGAACTTCGGTCTTTTGACAGAGACAACTCTTGATATCAAGCAGTGGATATTCGGAGATCTCGGTGCGGATATAGACACTCCGACATACGTTCCACCGGTAAATCAGCTCCCCGACGTCATCGTTACACCGCCAAACAGCTCGGATACGGAAAGCTCGGGCGATACCACGGGAGGAGAAACCGTCGAGCCGCCTGTAGAGTACGGCTACAATGTCATGAGCATCGACTTTGAGTCTCTCATCGCAGGTGAAAGCGACAAAACGATAAAGAGTATGCATGAGTATTTTTCTGCTCTCGAGGGAACAAAGCAGAACAAATACACAGGCTATTTTAAAGGTAAAAACCTCATATTTATAACGCTCGAGGGCTTTTCTTACAGAGTAATCGACAAAGACCTCACCCCCACACTTTATAAAATGGCGAATGAGGGATTTGTGTTCAAAAATTTCTACAATTCACTTTGGGGCGGCTCCACCGCAACAGGTGAGTATGCGGTCATTACGGGTAATTTTTACAAGAGCGCAAAGTGCCTTGCAATGAGTGCTGACACGTATCAGCCGTTCGCTCTCGGAAATCAGTTTTCCTCTCTTAACTATCTCACAACTGCATACCACAATCACACATACACCTATTATACGAGAAACGAGTCTCATCCGAACTTTGGTTATAATTGGATAGCAATAAACAACGGACTTGAGCTACCGTCTCAATCATGGCCCAACTCCGACTATGAAATGGCTCAGGTAACGGGTCCGAGTTATGTAAGCAAGGCTCCCTTCCACACATATTACATGACTGTAAGCGGCCACGCAAACTACTCATGGGTAGGCAACACGATGTCTTCAAAGCATCGTCTCAGAGTTCAAGGACTGACAAACTATTCGGAAAACGTAAAAGCGTATGTAGCGTGTCAGCTTGAGGTCGAGGATATGCTCACAGAGCTCATGGATCAGCTCAAGGCGGCAGGCACTCTTGATGATACGGTATTTGTAATATCCGAGGACCATTATCCCTACGCCCTCACACAAAGCGAGCTTGCGGAGCTTTATGCCCTTGATGACAACAGCAGCATTTACTCAAATTTTGACCTTTACAGAAACTTCTTTACCATTTACTCAACGTCAATGAAAGAGCCCGTCATCATCAATGAGCCCTGCTCCGCTATCGACATACTCCCGACAGTATCAAATCTGTTCGGTCTTGAGTATGACTCGAGACTCATGATGGGAACGGACATACTCTCCGAGACGCCCAATACTGTAATTCTGAATTGCGACCAGACAGGTCCCGCATGGAACTGGATAACAAGATACGGAAGCTACAACACAAGCACCAAGGTGTTCACTCCTGCAGAAGGTGTGGCATTTGCAAGCGAACAGGCAAAGCAGGAATATATTTCCGCTATAAACACAGTAGTAAAGCTCAAGCGCACCTACTCATACCTCATTCTTGAAGAGGACTACTACAGATATCTAAAAGACTATCTGAAATAAAATGCATAGTGTATAAAAGGGCAGCTTGTACTCAATATCAAACCCTATACAAAAAGCACTTGCAGCAAAACAGCTGCAAGTGCTTTTTTCGTTACTTTTTTTATAAAATCGCAAAAACTACGCTTTTGAAAGCTTTCTCAGCAGGGTATCCCGAAGCGGGTCCTTATGTATACGTCATGCTTTTAGCCGAGTCTGAAATACAGCGTGCGCACAAAGGTTTCTCCTGCTTTGACACATTCGTTGCCGTAGCGCTTTTCCCACTGAAAATCGGTATCGACGTAATCGGATATTCCGCACCAAGGCTCAATGCAGATTATCTGCATTCTGCCGCCCTTGCCCCACAGGCACATAAACGGAAAGTCCTTTATTCCCATTTCCATAAATCTGCCGCTCTCTTTTGAAAGAAGCGTGACAGAGTTTGCGCAAACATTCTCAAGCACCATCGGGCCGTTATCAAAAAAGCTGTCGGATATCTGAATATCCGTACCGTTAAGGTAGTCTGTTTTCTCATGTGTGAGCAACCATGTAGCCGGGTCCTTTGTGATCTCCTTTATATTCTGGAGACGGTCAAAGCGCATAACATAGCTGTCCGCACGCTCGCCAAGCACTATCGGGCAGAAAAATCCCGGATGAGCTCCAAGAGAAAAATACATCTTGTCCTCTCCGTCGTTTATAACATCAAATCTCTGATATACCGTGTCTCCCTCAACGGTAAAAGTGACCGCAAATCTGAAATTGTACGGGAATACTGCTCTCGTTTTCTCAGTGTCACGCATCATGAGTGTGAGCGATGTTTCGCTCTTTTCTACCGTCTCAAACTCGGTATCCTTTGCAAAGCCGTGCATCATAAGCGGATATTCCTTGCCCTTTACTATCATGCGGCTGTTTGCCACTCTTCCGCACGCAGGAAAAAGCAGTAAGGAGTGATTGGACCATGTCTCGGGTGCCGCCTGCCACATATACTCACGCTCGGTCTGCTTTGAATAAAGGGACTGAAGCTCCGCACCCATTGTGGATATGCTCACACGTACCTTATCGTTCTCTATGGTATGTATCATATCAAAAACCTCGTAAAATAAACATTTAAAAAAGCATCTCTGCAATATCTTACTACATACCGACCGAAATATCAATATTATACGCTTTACAAAAAATTCAATAATTTTATAAAAAAAGCAAATAAAAATCGGCGAGACCCGTTTAAAAGGTCTTTCGCCGATTTATTACTTTTTATTTTATCATATCCGAAAGGATAGCCGACGCAGCGGATAGTGCTTCATCTACCTTTGCGATATCCTTTCCTCCGCTCATTGCGCTGTCGGGGCGTCCTCCGCCGTTTCCTCCGCATATAGCAGATACAGCCTTGCAAAGCATTCCCGCATGAGCACCGTGCGCAACAGCCTCCTTACCGCAGGCACAAGCAAAGTTGAGCTTGTCTCCGTTTATCGCAGCTATGAGTGCCACAGCATCGGGCATCTCTGCCTTTATCTTATCCGTAACGGCTCTTGCGTTGTTGGGGTTGTCCTCGATCCTTGCACAGATGAGCTTTATTCCCTTTACGTCAACAGCATTAGCCTTCATTGCATCAAGCTTAGATGCAGAGAGCTTTTCGTTTGCCGCCTCAAGCTCACGTTTGCCCGCCTTCAGTTCTTCCTGCAGCTGTGCCGCCTTCTTTGCGATGTCACGGCTGTTGTTTACCTTCAGCTTTTGAGCTGTCATGTCAATGAGCTGCTGCTGTTCTTTAATAAGCTCAAGCACGCCCAGTCCCGTTACAGCCTCTATTCTGCGGACGCCTGCCGCAACGCTCGACTCGCCGACGACCTTTAAAAGTCCTACCTTTGCGGTATTGTCAAGATGCGTACCTGCGCAAAGCTCCATTGAAAAATCGCCCATCTTTACAACACGGACTACCTTGCCGTACTTTTCTCCGAACAGAGCCATAGCGCCCATTTTCTTTGCGTTTTCGGGGTCTGTTTCAGTAACCGTGATCTCCTCGCCTGACAGAATGTGAGAGTTTACAAGAGACTCTACCTCTGCTATCTGCTCATCTGTCATTGCCGAATAATGAGAGAAGTCAAAACGGCACTTTGATTCATCAACATACGAGCCTGCCTGCTCAACATGATTGCCGAGTACCGCACGGAGCGCCGCCTGCAAAAGATGCGCTGCGGAGTGATTACGGCGAATTGCCGCACGACGCTCTGCATTGATCTGCGCTGTTACGCACTCGCCTTTTGTGAGCGTTCCGCTGACCATACGGCATATGTGGATATACACACCGTCAGTCTTCTTTGTATCAATGACCTCTACGGTCGCTTTATCGCAGCTTATGCTTCCGCTGTCGCCTACCTGACCGCCGCCCTCTCCGTAGAATGGTGTTCTGTCGAGCACAAGGCTGAACTCACCCTCGTTTACACTTTCAAGTTCCTCGTCGTTGTCAATGATGGCAATGACCTTTGCCTCGCTTGAATTTTCTGTATAACCGGTAAATTCGGTAACAGGAAGAGAAGCAAGGATAGTTTTTGATGCGTTTGACCATCCGCTGATATTCGAACGTGCGTTTCTTGCACGCTCTCTCTGTGCGTTCATCTGAGCTGTAAAGCCGTCCTCGTCAAGCTCCAGCCCCTGCTCGGAGGCTATCTCACGTGTGAGATCTATCGGAAAGCCGTATGTGTCATAAAGCTTGAACACATCCTCGCCGTCGATAACAGACAGTCCCTTTTCCTTCGCATCATCTATAAGCGTGTTGAGGATATTGAGACCTGCATCTATCGTTGCATCAAATCTTTCTTCCTCAAGTGAGAGTATCTTCTTTATATAATCCTGCTTCTCTGTAAGCTCGGGATATGCGTCGCAGTTCTGGCTGATCGCAACGTCGCAAAGCTCGGACAAGAATGCACGGTCGATACCGAGCAGCTTTGAATGTCTTGCGGCACGGCGTATAATACGGCGAAGAACGTAGCCTCTTCCCTCGTTTGAAGGGTTGACTCCGTCGCATATCATAAACATTGCGCTTCTGATATGGTCGGTCACAACACGGATAGAAACATCGTTATCCTCATTCTCTCCGTATTTTTTGCCCGACATCTCGCAAACCTTGTCGAGTATTTTTCTGACCGTATCTACCTCAAAGAGATTGTCAACTCCCTGAAGAACACACGCAAGTCTCTCAAGACCCATACCCGTATCTATGTTTTTTTGTATAAGCTCTGTGTAATTGCCCTGTCCGTCATTGTTGAACTGCGAAAATACGTTGTTCCATATTTCCATAAATCTGTCGCAGTCGCATCCGGGCTTGCAGTCCGGCTTTCCGCAGCCATACTTGAGTCCTCTGTCAAAGTATATCTCAGAGCAAGGGCCGCAGGGTCCTGAGCCATGCTCCCAGAAATTGTCCTCTTTTCCGAGGCGTATGACCTTTTCGGGAGAAACGCCTATCTCCTTTGTCCATATATCGAACGCTTCCTCATCATTTTCATATATCGACGGGTAAAGAAGCTCTGCCGGTATCTCCAGCCACTCGGTAAGAAATTCCCACGCCCAGGCTATTGCCTCATGCTTGAAATAATCGCCGAATGAAAAGTTTCCGAGCATCTCAAAATATGTACCGTGGCGGGCAGTTTTTCCTACTCGCTCAAGGTCGGGAGTGCGGATGCAGCGCTGGCAGGTCGTGACACGGCGGCGCGGCGGCTCCTCTTCGCCCGTAAAATATTTTTTCATCGGGGCCATTCCCGAATTTATGAGCAAAAGGCTCTTGTCGTTTATCGGAACAAGCGGAAAGCTCGGAAGTCTGAGGTGTCCCTTTGTTTCAAAAAAGGAGAGATATTTTTCTCTGACCTCGTTGAGTGACATCCATCTCATAATTTTGTTCTCCTGTTTTTTCTTTATTATAGTCTATATCAAAATATAATTTCAAACATTGCCAAAACACCCGAAAACCCGTGCATATACACGGGCTTCGTTTTTAGCTTTTTTGTGCGTCACATCGGCAGGTACACCGCCGCTGTTTTTCAGTAAGCTCTGCGCCTCTTTTTTCTCCCGCCCGAAAGCTTGCTTGCCGCAACTGTCCCGAGACAATGCAACGCAAACGATGCGGCATAACCGCACATCATAAGAAGCGGGTCATTTATGCTGTCAAAGGCAAGCGCCAAGATTAAAAGCAAAGCCACAAACATCCCGCCCGCCATACATGAGACGAGCATAGCGTTCTGCCTTGCAATAACCGAGGAGATGATGCCCCCCGCAAAAGACGCAACCGCAAGACAGATCAATGCCGCCGTCCCTGTGACAGCCCCCGGATCTGCAAACGAGTACGCACCGACAGTAAATGCCACAAGCAAAAGCGCAGTTACCGTCAAGGTCAGAGCAAAGCTTTTGAGTGCGGGCAGCAAGGCGGGGACCGACGTATCCTGCGCCGACACCTGCCTTGACCTTGTTTTTTGTTTTGTCATTTTATTTTCCTCCGAGAATAAAACCTTTTCATAAAAAGTCTATTCACAGAGAATAAACAATATGACGGCGTGATGCGATTTTATTCGCAGTCCTCTGCCTTTACGTCAACTCTCGCAATAGCTGTTTTGAGAAAACGGATCTTTGTCTTGTCCTTGCTGGTCTCGATCGTAACAGTCTCTTCCTTCATCGAAACGATCTTTCCGATGATACCGCTGTGAGTCGTGATCTCGTCGCCGACCTGAAGCGAATCCATCAGATTGCGTGCTTCCTTCTCCTGCTTTTTCTGAGGTCTGTACATCAGAAAATAGAAAACAGCAATAAGTGCAACGATCATGATAATGCTCGACCACATCGAACCCGACTGTGCCGCGGCACTCTCATCAAGAAGCCAATTAAACATTTTTTACCTCCTGCGCCCTGCGCATAAAAATTATAAAAACATATACCTATCTATTATATACTGTTTTTTTGCTTTTTTCAATAGCTTTAATATAAAAAAGGGAGAAAAAGCCGTTTTTTAACCGTGATTTAACCGCAGGCTCATCTTCCTCCGTGCAGAAAGGGTATTTTAGCAAAAAAACTCTTGTATTTTAGGTGCTTGCCGTGGTATGATAAAATAAATGACATCGCTAAGGAGGTTTTTTTGATATGTCTAATATCTGGCACGATATTTCACCCAAGCGCATCACCCCGGAAGATTTTATATGCGTAATCGAGATCCCGAAAGGAAGCAAGAAAAAATACGAGCTTGACAAGGAAACAGGTCTTATCATTCTCGACCGAATTCTATACACATCTACACACTATCCGGCAAACTACGGCTTTATACCCCGCACATACGGCGATGACAAGGACCCTCTCGACGTGCTTTTGATATGCGCGCAGTCTCTTGAGCCTATGTCTCTTGTCCGTGCATATCCTATAGGCGTTATCTCCATGATAGACAACGGAAACTATGACGAAAAAATAATCGCTATTCCCTTCAACGATCCTACCTACAACCAATACACAAGCATCGACCAGCTTCCCCGTCACATTTTTGACGAGATGCGTCATTTCTTTACCGTGTACAAAAACCTCGAAAACAAGGAAACGGCAGTTGACGAGGTAAGCGGACGTGATGAAGCGCTCAAGATCATAGCGGCCGCTATTGATAATTATATAGAAAATTTCTGCAAATGATCAATGCCGTCGGCACGTACAGCGAGGGATACCGCTGTAGGTGCCGTTTGCATTCTCCGCCGCACGTAAAAAGTGCGAAAAACCGCTTTTTGACCCGATTATTTGTTGACTTTTTTTAGTGATTTGGATATAATAGATATGTTACACATATGTTATATGTGTGCAAAAAATAAAGTTGTGGATGTTATTATGAACGACAATCTCATTACATTGCTTGAAACAAGAATGCAGTCATTTTCAAAAGGACAAAAGCTGATTGCGAATTTTCTCATAAATAATTATGATAAGGCGGCGTACATGACAGCGTCAAAGCTCGGCGTGCTCGTAGGAGTATCAGAGTCCACGGTTGTCAGATTTGCCATTGAGCTTGGCTTCGATGGTTATCCTGAGCTTCAGCGCTCTCTTCAGGAGCTCATCCGCACAAAGCTCACCTTCAACCAGCGCATCGAGGTCACAAACAAGCGTATCGGTAACGGAGATCTGCTTGAAAAGGTACTGCTCTCGGACGTTGACAAAATAAAGACAACACTTGAAAATATCAGCCGTGCGGACTTTGAGTCTGCCGTGCAAAAAATAATAGATGCAAAACATATCTATATTCTCGGCGCACGCTCAAGCGCTTCTCTTGCAAACTTTCTTTTCTTCAATCTCAATCTGATATTTGATAATGTGCGCTTTGTTCAGACGACAAGCGGCAGTGAGCTGTTTGAGCACATACTGCCTATGGGCAAAGACGACGTAATGATAGCGATAAGCTTTCCCCGTTACACCTCGAGGATAATCAATGCGGTTGAGTACGCAAGAGAGGTGGATGCATCGGTCGTTGCCATCACCGACAACAAAAACTCACCCATTGCCACAAAGGCGACCGAGGTGCTCATAGCCCAGTCCGACATGGCATCCTTTGTAGACTCGCTTACAGCTCCGATGAGCGTACTCAACGCTCTCATTGTTGCGATATCAAGAAAAAAGCAAGCGGAAATAAACGAGCGCTTTGACAAGCTCGAGAGAATTTGGGAAGAATATGATGTATACGCAAAGCTCAAATGACCTTGGCGGCTCAAAAAAGAAAATTGCGGTCATTGGCGCAGGAGCGGCAGGACTGCTGTGTGCCGCAGAATGCGGCAGACGGGGAGCTTCGGTCACGCTTTTCGAAAAAAACGAAAAGGTCGGACGAAAGCTCGCCATAACAGGAAAAGGCAGATGCAATCTTACAAACAACTGCGAGCCTGACGAATTTATAAAAAACATAGTGTCAAATCCCCGATTTATGATGTCTGCGATATATGGCTTTTCACCCTCGGACACAATGGCTTTGTTCGAGTCGCTCGGGGTCGAGCTGAAGACCGAACGGGGACGGCGTGTTTTCCCCCTCTCCGACAGGTCATACGACATAGTCGATGCGCTATGGAAATACGCAAGGGAGCACGCAGAGATAAAGCATGAGAGAGTGACCGATATATCCGTATCAGAGGGTCGTGTGTGCGGCGTACAAACAGAGCGGCACGAATACGGCTTTGACTGTGTCATAGTTGCTACGGGCGGAAAGTCATATCCGCTTACAGGCTCAAGCGGTGACGGGTATGCCTTTGCAAAGAAGGCGGGACATACCGTGACAGCGCTTTCTCCCTCGCTTGTTCCGATCACTTCAAGCTCGCCTGCATGCAAGGCTCTGATGGGGCTTTCGCTGAAAAATTCCGCACTGAAAATAACAGACGACAGAAACGGCAAGTGTGTTTACGAGGACTTTGGCGAGATGCTTTTCACGCATTTCGGACTGAGCGGTCCGATGATACTGAGCGCAAGCTCGCATCTGCACAATATCCACCCCTCGCATTGCAGTGCCGTAATAGATATGAAGCCCGCACTTGATGCGCAGACTCTCGACACAAGGCTGCTTGCCGTTTTCGGCGAGGCAAAAAACAAAAATTTTGAAAATGCCATACAGCCATTGATGCCCGCAAAGCTCGCCTCATATATACCGAGCTATATCGGTGTCGACCCAAAGAAAAAGGTAAACGAGATAACAAAGGACGAGCGCAGACGTCTGCTCGAAGCGCTCAAAAGCTTTAAGGTAAAGCTGTCGGGCTTCCGCCCTATTGAAGAAGCGATAATCACCCGAGGCGGTGTAAACGTGAAAGAAATAGACCCAAAGAGCATGGGCTCAAAAATATGCGACGGGCTGTACTTCATCGGCGAGGTGCTGGATGTTGACGCATATACGGGCGGATACAATCTGCAAATTGCCTTTTCCTGCGCATATGCGGCGGCAAAGGCGGCAACACATCAGTAAAAAAGAAAAAAAGAGGAAACAGTCATGATAAAAATTGCAATAGACGGACCGAGCGGTGCGGGAAAAAGCTCGCTTGCCAAAAGAATAGCAAAGGAGCTTAACATAATATATATAGACACGGGCGCTCTTTACCGAAGTGTCGGACTTTGGGTATGCAGAAAAGGGATAGCGGTCGATGACACGGCGGCTATCATCGCATCTCTTGATAAAATAAAGGTGGAGCTCGGCTTTGACTCTAACGGCGGTCAGCGTGTATATCTGTGCGGAGAGGATGTCTCGGAGCTTATCCGTACACCCGAAATCGCAAAATACGCATCTGCCGTGTCGGCTATAGCCGAAGTAAGGGCACTTCTTTTCGATATGCAGCGTGAGATAGCAGACAAAAACAGCGTTGTCATGGACGGCCGTGACATCGGTACGGTCATACTTCCCGATGCAGACGTAAAAATATTTCTTTCGGCTTCGGACGTAGCGAGAGCGCAACGCCGCTGCAAGGAGCTGCGTGAAAAGGGAGAGGAGTGCTCGGTCGAGGATATTTTGAATGCGATGAAAGAGCGGGACCGCCGTGACAGCACAAGAGAGATAGCACCTGCAGTTGCTGCGGCTGATGCGGTCCTTCTTGACAATTCCGAGCTTGACTTTGAGGCGAGCGTGCAGGCGGCGCTCGATATAATTAAAAGCAAGACCGAAAAATAAATCTTTTGTGAGAGTGCAAAAATGAAAAAACTCCGTTTTTATTCGGCAGTCAAAACAATACTCGGACCTGTGCTAAAGCTTTTTATGCGTATCCATGTAAAAGGAAGCGAAAATGAATACACAGGAGATGGAGGGTGTGTCGTATGTACCAATCACACGCATTTTTTTGACTGCGTGGTGCTTGTAATCGCATTTAAAGCGCTGCAGATACGCTTTCTTGCAAAAAAAGAGCTATTCTCTGTCCCGATACTGAAAAATATTATCAAGGGATTCGGCGCTTTCGGTCTTGACCGAGGAGGCCAGGACGTGGGCGCTTTGAAAAAGACCATACAGATGCTCTCAGACGGTGCCGTCGTGGGTATATTCCCTCAGGGCACAAGACAGCCTGGCAAGGAGATTGCCGATACGAAATTCAAGAGCGGCGCCGCAATGGCAGCATATCATGCAAAGGTGCCGGTACAGCCCGTTCTTATCAAGGTAAAGGACAAACGCTACCGCCTCTTTCGCAAAAAAGAGGTAATAATAGGTGCGCCTATATCATGGAAAGAGCTTGGTTTCAGTGAGGGTGCGCACGCAGATTATGCAAAAGCAACCGAGATCATCAAAGAAAAGATATGTGCGCTTGAAAAAGAACAGATAAACAAGGTAGAATAAAGTGGCAATAAAGCAAAAGATCACAGTAGCAAAAAACGCCGGTTTTTGCTTCGGCGTTAAGAGAGCCACCGACATGATAGAGCACAGAGCCGCAGAAAACGACGGCACAAGGCTGTATATCATCGGGGAGCTGATACACAACGGAATATACAACAAAGGGCTGAGAGACAAGGGCATCGGAATAATAGACGCAGAGGATGCAGAGCGGCTCGCCGTGCAAAGCGATACGCAAGGCAAGTGCGAGGTGTATATCAGAACACACGGAATTCCGCTTGAGTCTGAGACAAAGCTCCGTGCGCTTGAGGCAGAGCACGAAAACTTTAAGGTAGTTGACATGACCTGCCCCTTTGTAAAGAGAATACATAGGATAGCCGCAGAAAACACATCAGAGGACACGCTTTTTTTACTGCTCGGTTCTCACAACCACCCCGAGGCTGAGGGCATAATGAGCTATGCAAAAGGTGAAAAAGCGGTGCTATATGACTCAAAAGAGCTTGAGAACTTTTTAAAAAATCGTCAAAATAACAAAAAAAGTGTTGTTTTTGCCGCCCAAACTACACAAAATTTAATAGAATTTAAAATCTGCAAAAAAATTCTCGAAAAAGTATATACAAATCCGATTTTTTTTGATACAATATGCAGTGTGACGCAGAGTCGACAGGAAGAGATTCAAGTTCTCGCAAAAGAGTCAGATGCAGTCATAGTTGTCGGCGGCAAAGACAGCTCAAATACGGGTAAGCTTTTTGACCTTGCAGGCAGTCTGTGCGAGAATACCGTATGGATAGAGGATCCTGCAGAACTTGTCAAAGATGATTTTAAAAATTATTCCCGTATAGGGGTTGCCGCAGGAGCTTCCACTCCACCCGGCATAATAGAGGAGGTTGTAAACACAATGAACAGCGAAATCACAGCAGAAAATTTTGAGCAGATGCTCGAAGCATCTCTCAAACCATTAAATACAGGAGATATAGTTAAGTGCGTCGTTACATCGATATCCGGAACCGAACTCAATGTTGACCTCGGTGCTAAGGTAACAGGTGTTATCCCGAAGTCTCAGATCACGGATGACCCCAACGCAAAGCTCGAGGATCTGTTCAAGATCGGCGACGAATTTGACGCTTTCGTTATTAAGGTAAGCGATATCGAAGGTATGGCAACACTTTCAAAAAAGCGTGTTGACCTTATCAACAACTGGAACAACATCGTAAACTACTACAACAACGGCGACATCGTTGAGGGCAAGATAGTTGAAGCTGTCAAGGGCGGTGTTATCATCATCATCGACGGCGTTCGTGTTCTTATTCCCGCAAGACATACAGGACTGCCGATGAATGCAGATCTTTCCACTCTCGTAGGAAAGGTTGAGGCTGTCAAGATCATTGACATAAATGACTCTCGCAGACACGCATACGCATCCATCAAGGCTCCCAAGCTCGAAGCTAAGAAAGCACTTGAGGAAGCATTCTGGGCAAGCATCGAGGAAGGCAAGCACTACCTCGGTAAGGTAAAGAGCATGACAAGCTACGGTGCATTTGTTGATCTCGGCGGCGTTGACGGTATGGTTCACAACACTGAGCTTTCTTGGAAGCGCATAAAGCACCCCTCTGAGGTCGTTGCTATCGGTGACGAGATCGACGTATGGGTAAAAGAGTTTGACGTAGAGCGCAAGAGAATTTCTCTCGGCTACAAGACTCCCGAGATGAACAGCTGGTACATATTCGTAAACAAGTACCAGATAGGCGATGTTGTACCCGTTAAGATAGTAAGCATGATGCCCTTCGGCGCATTTGCTGAGATCATTGACGGCACAGACGGTCTTATCCATATCAGCCAGATAGCTAACAAGAAGATATCAAAGCCTGCTGACGTCCTTGAACTCGGTCAGGTAGTTGACGCAAAGATTATTGATATCGACACAGAGAAGCAGAAGGTCAGCCTTTCTATCAGAGCTCTTCTTACAGAGGACGATAGTGTTGCAGCTGACGAAGCTGAAGCTGAAGCGGTTGAAACTGCTGATGCAGAATAAAACATAACAAAATGCGGCGAGAGATCGCCGCAGATATGCCGGAATGATGGAATTGGCAGACGTGCCGGACTCAAAATCCGGTGGTAGCGATACCGTGCGGGTTCGACCCCCGCTTCCGGCACCAACAAAAAGACCATTTGTCTACTAAGACAAATGGTCTTTTTTGAATGATGTTTGCATTCGGCAAATGATGTTGGCTCTGCCAATGACGGCTACGCCTATTGATGCACGGCTTTGCCGCATTTGGCGGCAAACATCGCATCATTGCGGCACGAAGTGGAGCAACATCATTTTGAGTTCAGCAAAAAACATCATATCGACGTAGGCGCTGCATCACTTTATGAAAGAGTTCAAAGTCTTACACCAAACCGTCAAAAATATCTTTTTACAGTCCTTCGTATGCCTTAATTAACGACAACAACCCAATTTTCATCTGTTTGCGAACAAATGGGCTTGTACCAACCAAGGCTCCCTTGTGTAAAGGGAGGCTTTTTTTGCCTCCCGGAAGGTAAGCAAATGGGCTTTTGATATGTCAATGTCAAAAGTGCCTTTGCGTTGCTTTTGGCAAAATATTGTTGTCCTTAATTAAGTCAGTGCTTACACAACATTGCTCATATAACGGTAATGTGTCGCTTAGATACTTTTTTTGTTTTGTCTTAGGCGATGTTTTGCCGTTATTCATTGATTTTGCACTGCTGTTATGCTATAATTTCTCTTGTGTGCCGATAGCAGACACCGCATATCACAAAACAACCCCGAGGTATTATTATGATCAAGTCCTATCTTTTTGATTTTGACGGAACACTCGTTGACTCAATGCCCACTTATGAAAAAATGATTCTCAGACTTCTTGACCGTGAGAAAATACAGTATGACAACAATATTATCAATATAATCACGCCTCTTGGGACGGTGGCTACAGCGCATTATCTTGTAGGACTCGGTGTAAAAATGACGGTAGAAGAGATACTTGAGCTGATGCGGCAAGAATTGATCTATGAATATGAGCACAACATACCAACCAAAAGCAACGTTGCACAAACAGTCAAAAAACTAAAAAACGAGGGGGCATCGCTCAGTGTTCTGACTGCAAGCCCTCACGTTTCACTTGATCCGTGTCTTAAGAACAACGGCATCTACGAGCATTTTGATAACATTTGGTCGTGTGATGATGATTTCGGCATTACAAAAACAAATCCGCAAATATACATAAAGACCTCGGAGATAATCGGCGCTTGCCCGAAAGACATACTTTTTGTTGATGACAATCTCGACGCACTCAAAACAGCAAAGGCGGCAGGCATGACGACCTGCGGCATATACGACCTGTCAAGCGACGGCTATACGCAACAAATAAAAGAGGCAGCAGATTTTTATGTTTATGATTTCAAGGAGCTGTTAGAGCTGCCGCTTGACTGAACGAAAAATATTTTTAAAAGGCAGGATAGAAAGATGACACACGCAGATAAGGCAGAAGAACTTTTTTTAGCGGGTTATAACTGCGCTCAATCGGTGATCGGTGCATTTTGCGAAGAATACGGCTTGTCACTTGACATGGCACTGAAGATGTCAGCTCCGTTCGGCGGAGGCTTTGGCAGACAGCGTGAGGTGTGCGGAGCTGTGAGCGGTATGCTGATGATAGCAGGACTTCTCTGGGGATACGAGACCCCGGAAACAGGCACGCAAAAGGGCAAGCATTATGCGCTGGTGCGTGAAATGTGCGACAAATTCAAAGAAAAGAACGGTTCGATCGTATGCCGTGACATACTCGGCAAAAGAGCCGAGGTTGGCGGCAATCCCTCTCCTCGAACAGAGAGCTTTTATAAGACTCGTCCGTGCGTGAAATGCGTGCGTGACGCAGCAGACATACTCGACCAATACATAGCCGAACACAAGGAAAAATAAGCACCCCCTAATAACATAATACAAAAAGTCAGCTATGGGACAAAATAGTGTCCCATAGCTGACTTTTTTTGCTGTCATTTGATATCTCTCAAAGCTCCGATAAACATCGGAATATTCTTCTCACAGTCGATGAGCATATACACAAACGGGCGGTCAAGATATACGTACTTCGGCTCCCGCGGCGCTGCCGCTGCATTGTCTAACATCTCAACAACCGTAGCCGCCCCTGCCTTTGTTCCCTTTTCCGTTACGGAGATATAGGTTTTGTGAATGACACGGCTTATAAATATGTTACCCGCATCAGACGAGCCGAGGCGCGAGAAATCCGCCTTTATTTCGTCAAAAGCTTCGGGCATTCCCATGCTTTTCAGTTCATCCGACATATCAGCATCGTATTCGACCTCAAACTTGGGAATAGAGGTGTAAACAACAGAATTCTGTGCACCCGACAGCAACGAACTGAGATGCTCCCCGTCAAAGGTTGCCAGATATTCGCTCACACTCACGCCTTCTTTTGGCAGCAATGCCGCAAAAGCGTATTTTCTTGTGCTGTAGTATTTGATAAAGCCTGTAGCTTTTTCATCCTCTATATATTTGCCCTCGGTGCCGTAGAGAAACTCTGCCTTTTCCGCATCCCCGCTCTCCGACGTAAATGTACCTTCACGCACCTGATGCTTATAATATATCTGTTCCCACTCAGCCTCAAACGCAAGTGCATTAATAAGATACATCACCGCCGCATCCGGAATTCTATCAAGAATATCCTTTACCATACCGTCGGTATTATCCTCGACCCAACTGTTGATATCACGAAGGGTCGATGAGTTAAACGGTGTCTTGAATACATCCGCACCGTAATAATCAACAGCTATCTGCAGAAAATCAGCGTTCACTTTAAAGCGTTCGTCATCTGTAAACCAGATAGAGTTTGCAAGGCTGATCTTACATTTTTCCCCGCTCGCAACCCCCTGCCTATACATATAAGCAAATTCGTTCAACTGCTCTGCCGTCATACCGAGCACCTCTTCCATCTGCTCAAGCGTCTCACCGTCGGCACCGTTTGCTGTCATAGACAAAGCGCAGAGCACAGACAGCGGTGATATCAGCGTGTTTTTACCCTCTGTATCCGTCGCACGCATGAGCCGCAGCGCAAAGTCGTTTACAGAGGCATCTTCAGTCAAAGGGTCCCCTGCTACGTCAATCACCCTCGGCACAACACTTTCAGCCAGATTTTCAGAAGATATCTCTTTTGCGCATCCGACAATTCCCATCGTCCCAATAAGCAAAAAAGATGCCAAAAGCACAAGAGTTATTACTTTCTTCATATTTTTCTCCCTTCGTAATATAGATCGGCTTAATTTTTCGGTGTCATTTATATAGACGGTTTATTTCTAAACAAAGTTTCGCTTATTTTGATATTTTTATGAAAAAAGCGGTGACAGACAGATCAACCCTTCAATTAGACGTGAGCGCAAATGCAGTGTCAAGCAAAAAATGAATAGTCTCAAAAGAAAAAACGCTTACCGTTTTACAGATAAGCGTTTTTATATGGAGTATTATTATTTGCGAAGCATTACGTCGTGGTAACCGCCCTCAACTATACTTGTAGCGGATACAAGTGTCATCTTCGCATTCTTGCGAAGATCCTCAAGGTTTGTAACACCGACATTGCACATAGTGGATTTTACCTTATAAAGGCTCTTTTCAACATTGTCGTGAAGAGGTCCCGCATATGTTACGTATGAGTCAACGCCTTCTTCAAAAGAAAGCTTGGTCTTTCCGCCGAGGTCATATCTCTGCCAGTTACGAGCTCTGTTTGAGCCCTCACCCCAATATTCCTTTACTATCTGACCGTTGATGTTAATCTTGTTTGTGGGGCTTTCGTCGAAGCGTGCAAAGTATCTGCCGAGCATAATAAAGTCAGCGCCCATAGCAAGAGCAAGTGTCATGTGATAATCATGAACGATACCACCGTCAGAGCATATCGGAATGTAGATACCCGTCTTTTCATAGTATTCATCTCTTGCAGCCGCAACCTCGATAAGTGCAGTAGCCTGACCTCTGCCGATACCCTTTGTCTCACGAGTGATACAAATAGAACCGCCGCCGATACCGACCTTTATAAAGTCGGCGCCTGCCTCTGCCAAAAACATAAAGCCGTCTCTGTCAACAACGTTACCTGCACCGATCTTGACGCTGTCTCCGTATTTTGCACGAACGAAATCAAGTGTCTTTTTCTGCCAGCAGGTGTAGCCCTCGCTCGAATCTATGCAAAGCACATCAGCGCCTGCCTCAACAAGTGCCGGAACACGTTTTTCATAGTCAAGAGTGTTGATACCTGCACCTACAAGGTATCTCTTGTTGTTGTCTATGACCTCCTGAGGATTTTCCTTATGCCACGAGTAGTCCTTGCGGAATACCATGTACATAAGCTTGCCCTGCTTGTCCACTATCGGAAGAGAATTGAGTTTGTGCTCCCAAATTATATCGTTTGCTGTCTTGAGCGTCGTGTTCTCGGGTGCTGTAATAAGCTTTTCAAGAGGAGTCATAAACTCTGCAACCTTTACATCCTCGCTCATTCTGCTCACACGGTAATCACGACCAGTAACTATGCCGAGCAGCTTTCCTGTTGCGGTACCGTCATCGGTAATGGCAACGGTGCTGTGACCTGTCTGTGCGGTGAGAGCAACAACATCAGCGAGCGTGTGCTCAGGTGTAAGGTTTGAGTCACTTATAACAAAGCCTGCCTTGTAATTCTTTACTCTTGCGACCATTGCAGCCTCGTCCTCTATCGACTGCGAACCGTATATGAAAGAAACGCCGCCTTCTTTTGCAAGAGCTATAGCCATCGTATCATTTGATACAGACTGCATGATAGCACTGACAAGCGGTATGTTCAGTTCGATATCAGACTTCTCGCCCTTTTTATATTTAACAAGAGAAGTTTTGAGTGAAACATTAGCCGGAATACATTCCTCTGAAGTATATCCGGGTACCAGCAAATATTCGCTGAATGTGTGCGCAGGCTCTTTGTAGTAATAAGCCATATTATCCTCCTGATGATTTATAAATGTATATTAACAATATTATACACACATTTATGCATTTTGTAAATATCTTTTTTTAAATTGATTTGAGTACATTTTTAACAACGGAAAATACATTTTTTTGTATAATTTGACCTTGCAAAAACATTATTGTTTTAACAAAAAGTTCTTGATTTGCGCTCATTAAAATGATACAATCAAAGCAGAAGGAAGGTGCACAGTATTCATCCTTCAAAACACATATAGGAGAATAAACAAATGAAAAAATGGAGATGTAAAATTTGCGGAGAGATCGTAATGAGTGATGTCCGCCCCGATAAATGCCCCACCTGCAAGCAGCCGGGCGAAGTATTTGAAGAAGTGGTCGAAGACAAGCTCTCATGGGCAGCAGAGCATATCATCGGAGTTGCTAAGGACACCCCCGAGGAGATCAAAGAGGGTCTTCGTGCAAACTTTATGGGTGAGTGCACAGAGGTAGGTATGTATCTGGCAATGGCACGTGCCGCACACAGAGAAGGCTACCCCGAGATCGGTCTTTATTGGGAAAAGGCTGCCTTTGAAGAAGCAGAGCACGCAGCAAAGTTCGCTGAGCTTCTCGGCGAGTGCGTATCCGCATCTACAAAGGATAACCTGACAGTTCGTGTAGCAGCAGAGCACGGTGCGACAGAGGGCAAGTTTGAGCTTGCAAAGAAAGCAAAGGAGCTCGGACTTGACGCTATCCATGATACCGTTCACGAAATGGCTCGTGATGAAGCCCGCCACGGCAAGGCATTCCAGGGACTGCTTGACAGATATTTCGGTAAATAATCAATATTACAAAAAAGCGGACAGTGCCCGCTCCCATCATCCAGCCTATTGTATCTTTGGATTTTCTTTTACTCAGCCAAACGGCGGGGCGGAATTGCGCAATTTCCCATGTAACAAAAAAGATGTGCTATCATAACGGTAGCACATCTCAGTCTGACGGCATCCCTCGGGATGCCGTTTTTACGTGTGATTATATTAGTTTATCTCAAGGCAAGTACAAGTATTAGTCCTCATCGAGCTCACGTGCAACCTCAGATGCCTGAGTCTCAGGGTCAAAGTTATACATCGGCTCGATATTCTCGCCATTGCTTCTCTTAAGATAGTTCTTCGTGATTTTAACAACAAGAGGAGAGAGTGCAAGAACACCGATAAGGTTGGGGATCATCATAAGACCGTTGAAGGTATCCGAGATATCCCATGCAAGAGAGGATGTAAGGATAGCACCGAAGATAACGGTACAAACGTGGATGATACGGAAGATAAACGTGGTCTTAGCACCGAAAAGGTACTCCCATGCCTTAGAGCCGTAATGAGACCAGCCAAGAACTGTAGTAAATGCAAAGAGGAACATGGCGATAGCGATAAACTTCTCTCCAATTCCGCCCCAAGAGAATACGGAGTTGAATGCACCTCCAACGAGAGTAGCGTCGGTGTAACCTTCTGCTATCTCACCTGTCAGAACGTTGAATACACCGCCGTCAAGACCGCCTGCAGTAAGAACAACAAGTGCGGTCATAGTGCAGACAACCATAGTATCAGCGAATACCTCAAAAATACCCCACATACCCTGCTTTACGGGTTCCTTGATATTAGAGTTGGAGTGAACCATAACGGACGAACCGAGACCTGCCTCGTTCGAGAATACGCCGCGCTTAAAGCCCTGTGTAACGACCTTTCCGATAACGGCACCGATACCGCCTCCGACGAATGCCTCGGGCTTGAATGCGTTAACAAATATAGCCTTGAATGCGGGGATGATATTTGCGTAGTTAACACCGATAATTACAAGGCTGCCGAGAACGAAGAGAACCACCATGAAGGGAACGATCTTCTCTGCGACGTTTGCAATTCTCTTAAGACCGCCGAGGGTGATAAGAGCTGTGAGTGCCATGATAACAGCACCGAGGATGATATTGTAGAGAGAAACTCCCGAAAATACCTCAACAGAGGAAAGAGCAGATACGTCAAAAGCAGAAGCTATGTTGGTAACTATCTTATTGACCTGCCCCATGCTTCCGATTCCGAAGGAAGCAAGCATAGCAAAAATACAGAAAAGGACTGCGAGGAACTTTCCTACATACTTCATACCTTTTTTTCTGCCGAGACCGTCAGTGAGGTAGTACATAGCACCGCCCGACCACTCGCCGTTTGCGTTCTTACGGCGGTAGTAGATACCGAGGACGTTTTCTGCATAGTTGGTCATCATACCGAAAAATGCAGCAACCCACATCCAGAATACAGAGCCTGCGCCGCCGATGCAAACAGCAGCGGCAACACCTGCGATGTTACCGGTACCTACGGTTGCAGCGAGTGCAGTACAAAGAGCCTGAAAGGGAGAGATAGAGCCCTTTTCCTTAGAATGCTTGATAACGTCCTTCTTGAAAAGAGAGCCAAGGGTATGCTTGAACCACATGCCGATGTGTGTAACCTGAAAAAACTTAGTAAGTACCGTAACGATGATACCCGTACCTACGAGAAGCAAAAGACCGAATGCGCCCCAGACAACGCCGTTGATCTTACCGTTTACGCTCTCGATGGCTTGTAATATTGCGTCCATTGTAAAATGAACCTCCTAAAGAAATATTTTTCAACCGAATAAAAGCAGGCATACCTGCACCTTTCTCCCGCCTATCGCTTATTTGTCAGTTATCTACAAGCAAAACGGCTGGAACGATATTACGCATTCCCTATGCAACAAAAATAATCACCGCTAACCTATCGGATAGCGGTGATTAAGAGAAGACATAGTATAAGTATGATCATTCATACAAAAAATAGATCTGTCCTTTTGCCTGAGAGATTTGAGTCTGTCCCATTGCCCCTTCGGCATCCGCGTATAGCGGACTTCTCCAGATTGCTATCCGTCAGCAGTCTTCTTCTTGACGAAACCCGAGAGTGTAACCCCTTTGGAAAGGCAATACAGCCTAATTTCCTGCTGACTTCATTTAGCGATTATTCGGTTTACCGATATATGATACTACTTTTAAAAGCAAAAATCAAGTAGCAAGTGCAAATTTTTAAACGATTTTGAAACTTTTTGTTGTTTTTTGATGTCTTGTAAAACATCGGACAGCGCCCCGCCTCATCCTATCTCCTGCTGTTGTTTTCCTGTTACAGAAGCTGTGCAAAACGGCTAGTGAGGATCCGTGCAATTTCCTATGTGATAAAAAAACAGCTTTTCCCGTATCTCGCTCTATCATAAGCAAAGGCGGAAAAAAGCTGTTTTTCATTTTTATCTTCTATTCTTTTATGCTCTGTGCATGGCGCTTTATAGCTTCGAAGCTCTGCTCGCTGAGCACGTGCTCTATGCGGCACGCATCCGATGCAGCCGTCTGCGGCTCAACTCCGATAGAAACGAGCCAGTTTGTTATCATAACATGGCGCTCATACATACGCTCTGCGATATCGGCTCCCTTGTCGGTGAGGGTAATATACCCATCCTTACTCGTCTCGATATAGCCGTTTTCACGGAGATTTTTCATAGCGATGCTGACACTCGGCTTTGAAAATTCGAGCTCGTTTGCTATGTCGATAGAGCGCACCTCGCCCTTCTCCTTTTTCAGCATAAGTATGGTCTCAAGATAGTTTTCGGCAGATTCCTGTATTTTCATGTTATCACCGTATTATCCTTGTATTATTTGTCTATATATTTTACCACACACAGCGCAAACTTGCAAGTAAACTTTTTGTAAAGTGTCGATATACGTGCACTTGAGAAAATAAGGCATACTGTGTTTTTATCATTCAACGGCAAACTGGCTGTTGTAAAGCTCGCTGTAAAAACCGCCGGCGGAAAGAAGCTCATCGTGTGTTCCCTGCTCGACTATATTTCCGTCACGCATAACAAGTATTAGGTCTGCTTCCTTTATCGTTGAAAGTCTGTGAGCAACGATAAACGAGGTCCTTCCCTTCATCATTTTTTCAAACGCTCTCTGGACTCTCAGCTCCGTCATTGTGTCAATAGACGAGGTCGCCTCATCAAGTATGAGCATCGGCGGCATGGAGAGCATCACTCTCGCAATACAGAGAAGCTGCTTTTGTCCTGCGGACAGATTTCCTCCTCCCTCATCTACATGAGTGTTGTAGCCGTCGGGCATACGCTTGATAAAGCTGTGTGCGTGAGCTTCCTTTGCCGCAGCAATCACCTGCTCGTCTGTAGCATTCGGACATCCAAAGGCAATATTATCACGCACGCTTCCCTCTCTCAGCCACGTATCCTGAAGCACCATGCCTATGTTTTCTCTCAGGTTTTCTCTGGGGATATCTCTTATATCCACGCCGTCTACCGTAATTTTGCCGCTCTTGACATCGTAAAAGCGCATAAGAAGGTTTATAAGTGTGGTTTTACCGCAGCCTGTAGGACCGACGATAGCGATACGCATACCGTCCTTTACCTTTACATTAAAGTTCTCGATCAGCTTTTGCTCGGGCGTATACGAAAAGCATACGTCGGAAAATTCGACCTCGCCTTTTGCATGGCCGAGCGACTTTTCCGTCAGATCGGGGCTAAGCTCGCCTGCGTCGAGCAGTTCAAACACTCTTGCAGCTGATGCGAGCGAGTTTTGAAACTCTGTGATAACAGAGGTGATCTCGTTAAACGGCTTTGTATACTGATTTGTAAAGCTGAGAAATGACGAGAACATACCCACGGAAAGTGCCGCCGGATTTACAGCCGAAACTATACCTCCTGCAATGGCAACGCCTGCATATATACTGCTGTACATAAGACGTGTCGATGGGTTTACTGTGGAGGAATAGAAGGTCGCTTTCATCGCTGAGTCGGCAAGCTCGTTGTTTATCTTCTCAAACTCAGCCGCAGCCTCCTCCTCGTAGCCAAACGCCTTTACCACCTTGATACCGTCGAGCATCTGCTCGGTATATGCGGTAAGCTCGCCCCTCGTTTTTGACTGCTTTCCAAAGAAAATATATGTTTTTTTCGAAATAAAGTTCGCAATAAGGAACGAAGCAGGAGAGAGCAATACAACGACAAGCGTTATCCACATATTTATCGAAAGCATAAAGCCTATCGTACCGAATATCGTCACAACACCCGAGAAAAGCTGGGTAAAGCCTATAAGAAGCCCGTCGCTTATCTGTTCGGTGTCGGTTATAACTCGGCTGAGCATATCACCCGTCGGATGCGTATCAAGATAGGATATCGGCAGCTTTTGTATCTTTGAAAAAGCGCTCTTGCGCAGATTTTTTACTACGCTGTAGGTGACGATATTGTTTATATGCGACATTACCCACTGTGTCAGCGCCGCTACCGCAATACATATGCAGATCTTGACGATTATTGCATACACCCCGTCAAAATCAACATACTCATCGCTGATACAGTCAACGGCATGACCCGTCAGTATCGGGATGTAGAGCGAGAGCATCGTAGCTGTAAGGGAAAACAAAAGTATAAGTGCCACATGGAATTTATAAGGGGAGATAAGCTGTAAAATTCTCACTAACGTCCCCTTTCTGTTTTTGTTCTCGGAGACTTTTTTATTTTTCATCACGCTCTATCTCCTCTCTCTGAAGCTGTGAGCTGCATATCTCACGATACACCTCGCAAGTACGCAAAAGCTCTCTGTGAGTGCCGAATCCCGCCACTCTTCCGTCGTCAAGCACAACTATCCTGTCCGCACCTCTGACAGTTCCTACACGCTGTGAAACAATAAACACGGTCATATCTGCGCTGTATTCCTTTATCGAAGCACGCAGTCTTGCGTCTGTTGCAAAATCGAGTGCGGATGCGCTGTCGTCAAGTATAAGTATGTCGGGACGTCTGACGAGCGCTCTCGCTATCGTAAGGCGCTGTCTCTGACCGCCCGAGAGGTTTTTGCCTCCCTGCTCTATCCTGTAGTCAAGCCCCTCGCCCTTCTCCTCAACAAAGTCGAGTGCCTGAGCGACCTCAAGTGCCGTGTACATCTGCCAATCGTCCGCATCGCCCTTTCCCATGCGGAGATTGCTTCTTATATCTCCCGAGAAAAGCACCGCACGCTGTGCAACTACCGCTACCCTTTCTCTGAGTGCCTTCGTATCAAGCTCGCACAACGGAATTCCGTTTATATATATTTTCCCGCTCTGAGGCTCATAAAAACGGGGAATAAGGTTGACAAGTGTACTCTTTCCCGAGCCTGTGCCGCCGATAATGCCGATAGTTTCGCCCGCCTCTGCGCTAAAGCTGATGCCGTCTATCGCCTCGGATGCCGCACCCGGATATGCAAAGCTTACGTTTTCAAAGCGTACGGACATACCATTGCCCTGTGCATCAAGCTTTTTTCCGCTGTGCTCGTCGCTTGACGGCTTTATGTCAAAGATAGAGTTTACACGGTTAAGGGATGCAAATGACTTTGACATAAGAATAATAAAGTTGACCAGCTTTACAAGCTCGACAAGGATCTGCGACATATAGTTTACAAGTGCGATGACCTCGCCCCGGCTCAGTGCACCGCCGTCTACTCTCACCGCACCCGACCACAGCAAAAACACGGTTGCTGCGTTGATTATCACAAAGGTAACGGGGTTGAGAAGTGCGGATATCTTTCCGACGAATATCTGCGCTCTGTAAAGCACGCCGTTCTCCTCAGCATACTTTTCGTCCTCGTTTTTTTGACGGTTAAAGGCACGGATAACACGCACGCCGCTGAGATTTTCCCTTGTCGAAAGCATTACTCTGTCAAGATGCGACTGCACCTTTTTATACAGAGGCATACAAACGATAGGAATCAAAAATACGACCGCAAGCAGCAGCAAAATGGTAATTACAAATATAACCGCTATCTTTGCGTCTACCGTAAATGCCATTATCATAGCACCGAAAACCACAAAGGGAGAGCGCATAAACAGACGCAAAAACATATTTACACCGTTCTGCACCTGATTTATGTCATTTGTCATTCGTGTAATGAGAGTAGAACAGCCTATCTCATCTATCTCACGGTACGTCAGAGAATTTATATGTGAGAACAGGTCTTTTCTCATAGCCGTTCCTACCGCTACAGCACTCTTGGCGGCAAAATACTGCGCCGTTATCGCACTGACAAAGCCGACCGCACCGAGCAAAATGAGCCAAAGCCCTATCTTGACTATGTATGCCGTGTCAGCGTTGCCTATTCCCGTATCGACCAGCTTTGCCACAAGCAGCGGAACAAACAGCTCAAACAACGCCTCGAGCATCTTGAACAAAGGTGCAAGCACATTCTCTGCCGGTTTTAGCTTCATGTATTTTAAAAATCGTTTCATATTAACTCCAATAACATTTGGTATGTCTCAAAAGCAGATCTATCATATTGCACTGCATTTTCTGCGTTGGGTAAAAAAACGGGCAGCGCCCGCACCCATCCTCCCGCCTATTGTATCTTTGGTTTTTCTTTAACTCAACCAAACGGCGGGGCGTAACTTCGCAATTTCCTATGTGATAAAAAACAACGCAACGGTGGGTCAACCGTTGCGCTTGTTTTTTACGCCATAGCGTTAAGCTTCTTTGTAAACTGGCTCTTTTTGTGAGCTGCACAGTTCTTATGAATGTTTCCGCGAACAGCAGCCTTGTCAAGCATCTTTACTGCAGCTACATATGCTGCCTGTGCTGCTGCCTTGTCGCCTGCTTCAACCGCTGCTGTAAACTTCTTCATAGAAGTCTTGAGCTGTGACTTGAAGATCTGGTTCTGAAGTGTCTTGGCACTTATAACCTTTACACGCTTCTTTGCTGATTTGATATTCGGCAAGATCTACACCTCCTTACGAATTTTATAGAAAGCGAATAGCGCCTGAGAGGATGCGCTGTATTTCGCTGCACACTATCACAGTTACTTATGTTAACACAAATCAAAGATAATTTCAAGTAGTTTGCGAAAAAAAGTTTGCGATATTTTAATTTTTCTTCCTCATCGGTGCTTTTCTTACTTTTTATACCCGATAAGTGTCGATGCTCCCTTTTTCAGCGCCTCTATAAACACCTGAGCCTCCTCGAGCGTATTCTCTCTTGACAGGCTCACTCTTATCGTTCGGTCTGCTGCATCGGGGGAAATGCCGAAAGCTGCAAGAGCAGGGCTTGTCTGCTTTGAATGAGAGGAGCAGGCAGAACCGCTGGAAACGTATATGCCTTCGGAGGAGAGGAAGTGCAGCATCGTCTCGCTTTTGATATTCGGGGTGGTGATGCTGATTATATACGGGACATGGTTTTTCGGTCGGTTGACGCAAAATCCCGCAAGCTCGCTGTCCGCTTCTATATGAGAGCAGATACATTCGTATATCTGCCTTGCTTGTTCATTAAACTGCGGCATCATCGCACGGCTCTCGCAGGCAGCCGCGGCAAATCCCGCTATATATGCGCTGTTCTCCGTACCTGCTCTCACCTCATACTCCTGTCCGCCTCCGTATATCACAGGCGAGAGCAAACGGCGCTTGAATATATTCGGATTTACCAAAAGTGCGCCGATACCCTTAGGTCCGTGTATTTTATGAGCGCTAATGCTGATAAGGTCCGCTCCGAGCGTATTTGCGTTTATCATGACCTTCAGATATGCCTGCACGCAGTCGCAATGGCATACCGCATCGGGAGCGGCTGCTTTTACTCTGGCAAATGCACTTTTCACGTCATAAAGTGCGCCCGTTTCGTTGTTTACCGCCATAAACGAACACAGCACGACACGGCTGTCAAGCACCGAGGAAAGTGCCTCCATGTCTATTGCTCCGCCTTTTGTGGGAATTACCGCAATCTCAAAGCCCTCCCGCTCTAGCTGCTCGGCACATTTTCTCACCGACGGATGCTCTCCGTCGCCGACGAGCATTTTCGGGCGGAAGTGCCACGATTTTGAGCGACCGACTCCGAGCAATGCGAGGTTGTTCGCCTCGCTTCCGCTTGCGGTAAATACCAGCCTATGCTTTTGCGTATCCGTGCAAAGAGTCGAGAGGATGTCCGCACGACAGCGCTCAAGCAGCTTGTGCGCTTCGTGTCCTGCGCTGTGAAGAGATGACGGGTTTGCGTATATCTGTCCGAGCGTGTTGCTTATCGCTCGGATACACTCCTCCGACGGTCTGGTAGTCGCCGAGTTGTCAAAATATATTTCTCTCATATTCGGGCATCCTTATACCTTGAAGCTGAAATAATCGAGTATAAATTCAACCTCGGTCTCGTGCGTCTCATAAAACTCCTCGGTGGAGGTGTAGGTGAAAACGTATATTCTCTGACCGTATACACACAGCACCTGCATGAACTTGTAGCTTTCTCCCATGACGTCGGCACTGAAAACATACTTTTTAGCCTTCTCTGTGCCAAGCTCGGTGTCGATATCTCTTGAAGTGACATTAATATTGTCATATATCTCGCCGTATGACTCAAGCAGACTCTCGAAATACTGCTCGGGAGTGTCAAACTGTCCGTTGAGCTGTGATGACATGACAGAAATGTTTGATTTGTCACCGCTCGTTCCGTTGGCAACTGCACTGACATAGCCGTTCTGGCTTGCAACTGTCCATTCGGAGGGCACTTCGAGATTAAAATCGTTGATATCCGTGGATATGATCTTAAATCCCATGTGCGCCTCGCCCGAAGATGAGCATGACGAAATTGACAGGCAAACAGCTATACACATAACGAGTGTAAGAATAACAGATATGATCTTTTTCATTTTTTTATCCTTGTTTTTATTTTTTATTTATCTAATAAAGAAAGCACCTGCTCAGCGGCAGAGAGCACACCCACCTTGCCGCTCTCGTATGTCAACCCGCCTTGAAAAAATGCCGTATATGGGGGACGAAGCGGACCGTCGGCAGAAAGCTCAATAGATGCGCCCATGCAAAATGTTCCCGCCGCCATTATGACCTTGTCGGCATATCCCGGCATTGCCCACGGCTCTGGAGTGACGAACGCATCGACAGGAGAGCCGAACTGTATGCCTCTGCAAAAAGCACACAGCCCTTCGGGTGTACCTAACTTTACCGCTTGAATGATGTCCGAGCGCCGAGTGCTCCATGACGGCTCTGTTTCAAATCCGAGCTTTTCGAATATATATGCGGCGAGATGTGCCGTCATCAGAGCCTGAGACACCGTATGCGGTGCATAAAAAAGACCTTTGTACATATTTTTCGACTGTCCGAGCGACGCTCCTACCTCGAGTCCCGTTCCGGGAGTGGTAAGTCTGTAGGAAGCTAGCTCCACAGCCCTCTTGCTTCCCGCAAGATAGCCGCCGCAGTCTGCCATACCTCCGCCCGGATTTTTTATAAGAGAGCCTATGATAAGATCCGACTCGTACGGCTCGTACAGCTCAGTAAATTCGCCGTAGCAGTTGTCTGTTACAAAATACGCACCGGAGAGCGAATGTACGAGACGTGCCGCCTCGTTTATCTCTTCGCTTGTAAGGGTCGGACGGTTGAGATATCCCTTTGAGCGCTGAGCGTAGACTACCTTTATCTTCTTTGCGTCATCACAGGCAAGTGCCTGCTTGAGCGCCTCCATGTCTATTTTACCGTCCTTTAGCTCCTGTTGCATATACGAAACACCGAAATCACGCAGAGAGCCGCTTCCGTCGTTGCCGTTTATCACCTCGTCGAGCGTGTCATACGGCTTTCCCGTGACGGAAAACATAACATCCCCCGGTCTGAGCAGACCGAACAGACCTATAGATAGTGCGTGCGTACCGTTTGCAATGCTGTGACGGACAAACGCCGCCTCAACGCCGAACACCTCAGCGTATATCTTGTCAAGGGTGTCTCTTCCCTTATCATCATAGCCATAGCCGTCCGTCGGCATAAAATGCGAGCTTGATACTCTGTTCTGACGGAAGCTGTCGAGTATCTTCTTTGTGTTCTTTTCCGATACACGTCGTATCTCTTTGAAAATCGGCTCAAGTGCGTCCTCCGCCTCAGCGCACAAAAGCTCAAGTTCTGTTTTGTTCATTTTGTCTATCCTTGTTTTTCTCTTATATACTGAATATGCTCACAGTCTGTTGACGGCTTCTTTGAACTTTTTGCCGCGCTCTTCGAAGTTTTTGAACATATCAAAGGATGCGCACGCAGGAGAAAGTATTACTCTGTCTCCGGGGCTCGCCGCCTCCCTTGCTCTCTCTATAGCAAGATAAAAGTCAGGCTCGTATACATACTCAAGACCGCTCGAGGCAAAGTCGGGACAGCTCTCTATAGCATCCGCTATCGCCTTTGCCGTTGCCCCGCACAAAACGACCGTCTTTGCCTTTTCGCAAAGCACCTCTGCCAAAGGTGCAAAGGGAATATGCTTGTCATATCCGCCGCATATCACTATGCTCTTATCTTTAAAGGAGCGGAGCGCCGCCGCAGTTCTCGTAGGCGATGAGTCTATAGAGGAATTATAGTAGTCGACGCCGTCAAGCTTGCGGACAAACTCAAGCCTGTGCTCGACCCCTCCGAAGGTATGCGCAGTCTCACGCAGCACCTGAACAAAAAGCTCCTCGTCAAAGCCAAGCCCGTACACAGCGCCTGCCGCCGCCATGTAATTTTCTATATTGTGGTTGCCCGGCAGCTTTATATTCGAAGCGTCAAGCAGCACCGTTTCACACACACCCTCACGCAGGATAACGTTTCCGTCATCAAGATACACCATGCCGTCGGTAAAGGTACAGCTCTTCTCCGTCAAAGAAAAGCCTACCTTCTCCATGCCCTCAATATCTGCGCTCTCAAGTATCTCTCTCGTTATTTCGTTTGAAAGATTGCTGACCAGCCGTTTGCAACCGCCGTTTTTGTAGATATTTTTCTTTGCCTCCGAATATTCCTGCATATCCGTATGCCAGTTGAGATGGTTTGGCGTTATGTTGGTAATAACGGCAACGGAAGGTGAGTCTTTCATACTCTGAAGCTGAAATGACGAAAGCTCCACTACAGCTATATCCTCCTCGCTCATGTCATAAACGAGAGGAAGAAGCGGAGTGCCTATATTTCCGCCAACATATGCCTTGCCGCAGCTGCCGCTTTTTTCAAGAAGGCTCTTGACGAGCAGATATGTCAAGGTGGTGGTTGTCGTCTTTCCGTCGCTTCCGGTGACAGCAACTATCTTTGCGGGTGTGAGAGAGAAAAACAGCTCCATCTCACTCGTAAGGCAGGCACCTGCCGCCTGTGCCGCCGCTATCTGCGCAACGTCAGGACGAAGTCCCGGAGAGCGGAAGATTATCTCTTCGTCAAGCTCTTCGAGATATCCCTCTCCGCATATCACGCATAGTCCTCTTTTCTCGCACAGCTCCTTTACCTGCGGGGAGAGCTGTTCAATCGGCTTTATATCTCGGGCGGTCACACACGCCCCCGCATCAAGCAAAAAGCTGATGAGCGGAAGGTTGGACACGCCTATTCCTATAACTGCAACTCTTTTATTTTCAAAGCGGCTGCGCACCGTATCTCTCAAACTCATAAAACTCACGATTCTTTCAATAATTTTTTATTTTTATGCTCGGGCTGTCTGTGCCATACGGGGAGCATAATACCATATCACTTTATTATATATAATATTTGAAGTTCTTTCAATGGCTAAAGTGTAAAATTTTTAATTATTTTTCATATTCTCCTTATATATACGCCGTATAATCGGCAAAAAGAAGTTAATACTTGATTCATGCCGACTTATATGGTATTATTTTTATAATGTAATTTCTCGGAGGAAGTATATGAAAAAAATTGCACTTTTGCTGACTTTAGCTCTGCTCTCGCTGTCTTTGCTCTGCTCATGCACAGAGCATAACAACGAAAAAAATACCGAGGATCAAAACGGATCGGTGTCGCAGGATCAAAACGGTAGCACAGAGCAAGAGACTCCCATAACAGAATATCTCTACGGCAACTGGATAAACGAGCATGGAGAGAGCGAGCCGATAGACAAAGAAACGGTAAACGGCTCACCGTACACCGTCAAAAGCATCGCAAAGGACGAATACGGAAATATCAAGGCTGTTCTCACCGTTGACGGAAGTGAAGTAACATACATAGTTTACCGCTATTATGTAGGATATGCGGAATATTCCTATATGGAGGCACTCTTCTCGGCAAAGGATATCACATTTAAATATTCAAAGCAAGGATAAAATGCTATTTGTGCACAAGCCTTATTTATATGAGCAAACTTGTGCACATATTTTATGCTTTTTTCGCAATAAGTACAATTTTTCTAACAATGATAACATCGTATTTGTTGACAATTTGTTGATAATATGGTAGGATATATACGATTGGTAAACAAACCGGAGGGTTTGTTTGCTTTCTATTTATTATATCAAGGAGAAAGACAATGAAAAAAAGCACGCTTATTAAAGTGGCAGCCATAGCTGTTGCTCTTGTTGCGGTCGTCATACTCGGCACGATGCTCAAAAGCAGTGCTACCGTTGACTGCACAGACTGCGATGGTGTCGGTTATACACTGACTCACTGTGAGGAGTGCTCGGGTGTCGGATTTGACATTGGAGATGACTCTGAAAAAACGGTATGCACAGCCTGTGAGGGCAGCGGCGCTCACGCAACGGTCGAATGTGAGAGCTGCGGCGGCTCCGGCAAGATTGCCGCAAGCCGTTACTACTCAACCTTTATGGCACTCGTCCCACCGCTTATCGCTATCGTACTTGCTCTTATTACCAAAGAGGTATATTCCTCGCTCTTTATCGGTATTCTCGCAGGCGGCCTTTTCGCCGCAAACTACTCTGCGCTCGGTACTGTTGATGCTATCATTAACGACGGCTTTATCAGTGCTGTCAGCGGGACAGCAGGAATATTTATATTCCTCGTGCTGCTCGGAATACTCGTTGCCTTGATCAACAAGGCAGGAGGCTCAGCAGCGTTCGGACGATGGGCACAGACACATATCAAGACCCGTGTGGGTGCGCATCTGGCAACCTTCGTGCTCGGTGTGCTCATCTTTATTGATGACTACTTTAACTGTCTGACAGTAGGCTCGGTAATGCTTCCCGTTACAGACTCGCACAAGATCAGCCGCGCAAAGCTCGCCTTTCTTATCGATGCTACAGCGGCTCCCGTGTGCATGATAGCACCGATCTCCTCCTGGGCGGCGGCAGTTTCTTCATATGCGGCTGACGGAGAGGGCATCGCCCTGTTTATCAAGGCTATCCCTTACAATCTCTATTCTCTGCTCATTCTCGTGTTCGTTGTTGCTATCTCTCTGATGAAGTTCGACTACGGACCTATGGCAAAATTCGAGAAGAATGCTCTCAACAGCAACCTGTTCACCGTTGCCACCGCAAACAAAGCTGAAGAGACCGAAAAGCCAAACCCAAAGGGCAAGGTCATCGACCTTATTCTTCCGATAGCCGTTCTTATAGGAATATGCGTCTTTGCACTCGTTTATGTAGGCGGAATTCTGGACGGCTCAGACTTTGTCACGGCGTTTTCTGATACTGATGCTACCGTCGGTCTGCCTTGGGGTGCTATGCTCGCACTTGTATTTGCAATAGTATTCCTTGTTCTCCGCCGTGTGATCACAGCAAAAGAAGCTATGGAAGCTATTCCGCGCGGCTTTATCGCTATGGTGCCCGCGATCCTTATACTTACATTTGCTACCGCTCTCAAAAACATGACATCATTGCTCGGTGCAGATATGTATGTTGACAAGCTGATGAGAGGTGCGGCGCAAGGACTCGAAAACTTCCTGCCCGCTATCATCTTCCTTGTAGCCTGCGGTCTTGCTTTTGCTACCGGAACCTCTTGGGGTACATTCGGAATTCTCATTCCGATAGTCACGGCAATTTTCGAGCCTACGTCAACGCTCTACATCATCGGTATGTCAGCGTGCCTTGCAGGTGCCGTTTGCGGAGATCACTGCTCTCCCATATCCGACACGACCATCATGTCAAGCGCAGGTGCGCAGTGTGACCATGTCAGCCACGTCTCCACTCAGCTGCCATACGCACTGACCGTTGCCGCTGTAAGCTTTATAGGATACATAATTGCAGGCTTCTCTCAGAATATATACATTACGCTTGCGGTATCGTTTGTACTTTTACTGGGCACTCTCTTTGTAATAAAGGCCGTCATCTCAAAGCAAAGCGCCAAATAATATAAAATGCCGAAAGCCGCCCCTGCACATACATGCACTAACGCAAGTCTGTGCAGGGGCGGCGCTTGCTTATGTTATACAAAATAACAGAGCAAAAATTGTGACATTTTTATTAAGATCATTACACTTTTATATATTGTATTTGTCTTTTTTTTACACTATAATTATATATATATATATACATTTGTTCAAAAAGCAATAACATCCTTTTTTTACTTTTACTTTTATGTACGCCCGTTGTATAATATTTATGTAGAATTTGCTTTTTGCACAAAAAACAAACAAGGAGAAATAACAGATGAAAAAATTTATTGCATTAGCTTTAGTAGCAGTCACTCTTTCAATGCTTTTGATTTCCTGTAACAAGGGACAAAACTCAAGCGAAACAGGCACCGACTCACAGCAAGCAAGTTCAGAAACAGAAACAGAAGCGGAAAGCACCGTTTCTCTCATAACCGAGGAAGGGGAATCTGAATATCTGATAATATACCCCGACAGCTATAATCTTCTCAGCGATGCCACGGATCTAAAAAGCAAGATCTACTCAGCATACTCGGTAAACATATGGCCGAAAAAAGACACACAAGTTGATGTAGGTACATACGAAATACTTATCGGAAACACAAACAGAGCTGAGTCTGCAACACTTCTTTCTTCTCTTGCGGACGATGAATACGGAATAAAAATGATAAACGGCAAGATAGTTATCAACTCATCAAGCGAAGACGGCATAAAAGCTGCTATTAAGGAGTTTTCTTCAATGTATGTAAACGAATCCAACAAAAATTTGACAGTTCCTGCGAACCTCGATATCAAAAACAAGGTTCCGTCAGAATATGAAAGTCTCGAAGCCGGATGGAACTTCAAGTCCTTCGCCGCTTCAAATTCGGTAAACCTTCCCTATCAGATATATGTTCCCGCATCTTTTGAAGAAGGAAAAGAATATCCTGTAATTCTCTTTATGCACGGTATGGGTTCTGTCGGTACCAGCGGTGAGCATATTACACAAACTGTTGCACAGTTTGTCAAGAACGTTGCAGCTTCAGAAAAGTATAAAAACGAGTGCATTATCATAGCACCACAGCTTCCCAAGGGTCAAAAATGGGTCAATGTTCAGGTTTCAAACGGTCAATACCCTGGTACTTATGACTTTGACAATATGCCTATTTCATCATATCTCAAAGCTGCAAAGGATCTATTCGACTACGCATTCGAAAATCTTCCCGTAGATACAGACAGAGTATATGGCTACGGAAACTCTATGGGTGCTTACGCAACAGTATATCTTGCAATGACATATCCGGACCTTTATGCAGCGATCGTTCCTGTTGCAGGTGGTATGGACCCGACAAAGGCTGAGCTTATCAAGGATATTCCCGCTTGGTTCTTCCATGGTACCGCTGATAAAACAGTACCTAACACCGGTACGAAAGCTATGTATGCAAACCTGCAAAGCCTTGGCGCTACCAACATCAAATTAACAGAGTTCCCGGGTATAGGACACGCAGCACAGGGTTGCTTTGTAGCGGCGGCAAATACCAACGGCTTGCTTGATTGGATGTTCGCTCAGAAAAAAAGCTGATCAGATAACATAAGAATATTTGATATCGGAGGGAAACGCACACAGCTGCGATTTCCTCCGATTTTTCTATTTAGTTTAATATGCCTCATAAACAACTGCAAAATCTATGCACCATAACTTGTAAGTGCATAACAATACACTTGTTTATGTCGGCACGTTCACTGACAAATTTATGCTCCATGATATCAAAGATGGCTTCCGACTCGTATTTTCCACAAATACGATTTTATTCTTAAATGATTGTGCGTTTTCCGCTCGCACCGTCAGGCGCAAGCCCCTCACCGTGTACACATTCTTTCCTTGTCCTTCTGCAATTTTGTTTTTCATCGGTCATTCTTCTCTCCGAATTAAACAACTATCACAATAAGGTGACACAAAAGCGGGCAGTGTGTCCGCCCCCGCCCGCGTCATACTGAGCGAGCAAATGCGAGTCGAACTCCGAGCGAAGCGCAGGAGCGGCACAACGGAAGTTGTGACGGTATCTCGGGCTATAAACAGAGCGACGGTGACAGGTGAGTGTGTAGATTTCCTCACGGGATTCCACTCGGCTTTGCCTCGTGCTTTTGGGGCTGTGCCCCAAATGTTCGACTGCGCTCAGAATGATCCATACGGGGTCCATGCGGACGTAGTCAAGACTCAGACCGCAGCAACACCTCGCACCTCCATCCTCTCCGCCTACCGTTATTTTTTCTATTACATAAGCTATGCAAAACGGCGAGTGTGGATCCGTGCAATTTCCTATGCAACAAAAAAACGGACAGTCGAAACTGTCCGTTTTTTGTATAGTTTAATTACTCAGCTGCTTCTGTTGCGGGAGCCTCAACTGCTGTTTCTTCAGCAGCTGCTGCTTTCTTAGAAGTCTTCTTTGCAGGCTTCTCAGCCTCTTTTACCTCAACGGGTATAAGGCGAATAAGAGCCATTTCAGCTGCATCACCGCGACGCGGTCCGAGCTTGTATATCTGAGTATAACCGCCGCATCTGCCCTCGTACTGAGGAGCGATCGTGTCAAAAAGCTTCTTTGCAACATCTTCCTTTGTGATAAAAGAAAGTGCTGTGCGGTAGGAAGCAAGAGTATTTTTCTTACCAAGAGTAATCATCTTCTCTGCAAGAGGAGCGATTTCTTTAGCTCTTGTAAGAGTTGTTTCAATCTGACCGTTCTCGAGCAGATATGTTACCATTCCTCTCAGCATTGCTTTTCTGTGAGCGGTAGGTCTGCCGAGCTTTCTTGTTCCGGGCATTTATTTTCCCTCCTTATCGAAATTTACCGATTAGTCCTCTTCTTTTTTGAGGTCCAAACCGAGTGAGCGTAACTTTTGTATAACTTCTTCAAGCGACTTCTTTCCGAGGTTTCTGACCTTTATCATATCCTCTTCGGTACGATTTGTAAGGTCCTCTACCGTATCAATGCCGGCACGCTTCAAGCAGTTGAAGCTTCTAACCGACATGTCAAGCTCCTCAATGGTCATCTCAAGAACTTTCTCTTTCTTGGTCTCTTCTCTCTCGACCATTATTTCGGCCTTCTTTGCTTCATCTGACATATCAACAAACAAGTTGAGATGCTCGTTGAGAATCTTGGCGCCCAATGAAATCGCTTCTTTTGCCGATATAGTACCGTTTGTAAGAACATCAAGCGTGAGCTTGTCATAGTCTGTAATATTTCCGACACGGGTATTTTCAACCTTGTAGCTTACGCTGTATACAGGTGTGAAGATCGAATCAGTAAATATAAGACCGATAGGCATACCGTTCTGACCGAGAGTCTGAGCGTATATCTGCTTGTTCTTATCCTGAGAAACATATCCTCTACCGTGATCAAAGGTAAGCTCCATATAAAAATGAGCCTTCTCGCATACGGTAGCGATGTGATGTTCGGGATTGAGTATTTCTATATCTGCATCTCCTATGATGTCACCTGCGGTAACATCATGTGCACCGTTAATATCAATAACAACAGTTTTGCTTGTGTTGCAATGCAGCTTTGCAACGATGCCCTTTACATTGAGCACTATCTCCGCTACATCTTCCTTTACTCCGGGAACTGTCGATATCTCATGGAGAACACCGTCAATCTTTATGCTTGTTACAGCATATCCGGGAAGAGATGAAAGGAGCACTCTGCGAAGAGAGTTACCGAGTGTAGTACCATAACCACGCTCAAGAGGCTCAACCGTAAAGCGTCCGCTTCTGTCATTGTTGTCTTCGCTTTCAACGGTTATATTGGGTTTCTCTATTTCGATCATGATAATCCTCCTTTAAAATCAATTTTTTAATCTCAAAAAATTGCGGTTTCCTTGTTGGATCGATAACATACTGTAATAAATACAGTATGTCTTCTGTCCCGTAACAGCCCGACAATATACGTCATGCCGCAACGGGCGCAGGAGGCATATCTTATTTTGAATAGAGCTCGACGATAAGCTGCTCTGTGAACGGGAAGTCAATATCCTCTCTTGCGGGAAGAGCGTTGACCTTTGCGCTCATGTTAGCTGCGTCTGTATCAAGCCACTTCGGAGCTGTCTTAGTAGCCATAGCCTCTGCAAGCTCTTTGATCTTTGCACTGTCACGGCTGCCCTCTGCAACTGCGATAACATCGCCTGCATTGATGAGCATTGAAGGAATTGTAGCCTTCTTGCCGTTGAGTGTGAAGTGTCCGTGAAGAACGAGCTGACGAGCCTCTTTACGGCTGCTTGCCATACCCATTCTGTAAACAACGTTATCAAGTCTTGTCTCGAGAATGATAAGAAGGTTTTCGCCTGTCATGCCTTCCTTCTTTTCAGCCATTGCATAGTAGTTCTTGAACTGCTTTTCAAGAACACCGTAGTATCTTCTTGCTTTCTGCTTCTCACGAAGCTGCATTCCGTATTCACCGATCTTTTTACGAGCTGCACCGTGCTGACCGGGAGCTACAGGTCTGTGATTAAATGAGCATTTATCGGATGTGCAACGCTCGCCCTTGAGATAAAGCTTTACGCCTTCTCTACGGCACATTCTGCACGAAGGTCCTGTATATCTTGCCATTTCTTTCTTCCTCCTATAAAATTATACGCGGCGTCTCTTAGGCGGACGGCAACCGTTGTGAGGGATAGGAGTCACATCTTTGATAAGAGTAATCTGAAGTCCTACTGTTTCGAGAGCACGGATAGCAGACTCACGTCCGGAACCGGGACCCTTTACATATACTTCAACGGTTTTCATGCCATGCTCTGTTGCGAGCTTACCTGCAGTCTCTGCTGCTGTCTGAGCTGCGAAGGGAGTTGACTTTCTTGAACCCTTGAATCCAAGCTCACCGGCACTTGCCCATGATACTGCATTACCTGCAAGGTCAGTGATTGTAACTATAGTGTTGTTGAAGGTTGCCTGGATATGTGCACAACCCTTTTCAACGTTTTTACGCTCACGACGCTTTTTAACAACTTTTTTTGCTGCTACTTTTGCCATTTTTGTCGTGTCACTCCTTTACTTCTTCTTGTTAGCGATTGTCTTAGCAGGGCCTTTTCTTGTACGAGCATTGGTCTTTGTTCTCTGACCTCTTACAGGAAGTCCCTTTCTATGACGAATTCCACGGTAGCAGTTGATCTCAACCATTCTCTTGATATTGAGAGCAACATCACGGCGAAGATCACCTTCAACCACATAGGATGCTTCGATCTCGTCACGGAGCTTTGCTACATCGGTTTCGCTCAAGTCTTTTGCGCGTGTATTAGGATCTATTCCTGTTTTTGCAAGAATGTCCTTTGCACTCTTAAGTCCGATACCGTAAATATAAGTGAGAGCTATTTCAACTCGCTTATTATTCGGAATATCAACACCGGCTATACGAGCCATTTGTTATTTCACCCTTTCCTTTGGTATTTGTCTTTTTGAAGATCGTAATTATGCTCAGCCCTGTCTCTGCTTATGCTTGGGGTTTTCGCATATTACCATTACTTTACCTTTTCTCTTGATGATTTTGCACTTTTCGCAAATCTTCTTTACGGAAGGCTTAACTTTCATTTTTGTAATCTTCCTTTCGAGTTATTTCATACGCCAGGTAATGCGTCCCTTTGTAAGGTCGTATACCGATACCTCAACGGTTACGCGGTCACCGGGCAAAATACGGATATAATTCATTCTAAGCTTACCGGATATATGTGCGGTCACGATATGACCGTTCGGAAGCTTTACCTTGAAGGTGGCACTGGGAAGAGCTTCTGTTACTACACCTTCAAATTCAATAACATCATCCTTTGGCAGAATAATCACTCCTTATCGGTTTCTCTGCTGATTCTCTCAGACAAGTGTTGTAAGAATGTTTCCTTCAGCGGTTATGACCACCGTATTCTCATAGTGTGCTGAAAGAGTTTTGTCAACCGTTTTCACAGTCCATCCGTCCGAAAGAATTTTGACCTCGTGGCTTCCGATGTTTATCATCGGCTCAACCGCTATCGCCATACCCGCAACAAGCCTTTGTCCCCGACCTGCCGTGCCGTAGTTCGGCACATCAGGCGACTCATGAAGATCTGCGCCTATTCCATGTCCTACAAACTTGCGTACCACTCCGTATCCGAAACGTTCCGCATAGCTTTGTATCGCACTGCCCACATCTCCGAGTCTCGCATCCGGCTTTATCTTGGAAATACCCTCAAAGAAACACTGTTTTGTAACTTCGATAAGGTCAGCCGCTTCCTTCGATATTTTGCCGACTGCAAAGGTTCTTGCCGCATCACCGTGAAAACCGTTCTTGTATGCGCCGACGTCGACCTTGACTATATCGCCCTCGCAAAGAAATCTCTTCTCTGACGGGATACCGTGTATGATCTCATCGTTTATGCTTATACAAGCGGAAGCGGGAAACCCGCCGTACCCGAGAAATGAGGGCTTTGCCCCGCATTTCTCGATATACTCACGAATTTTGCGATCGATCTCTTTGGTGCTGACACCTTCTTTAACACATTCCTGCGCTACCAAAAGTGCCTCGCCTGTAATTCTTCCGGCCTCTTTCATATACACTATCTGAGCCGAATTTTTCAGTCGTATCATTTCTTATTAGTTAACCCCAATAGCCTTAAAAGTAAGAGCTGTGGTATCTTCTACCTTCTCCTGACCTCTTACAACCTTGAGAATTCCCTTGTTGCCGTAATATTCTTTAAGCGGCTCGGTAAGCTCATGATAAACCTTAAGTCTGTCAAGAACTACCTCGGGCATATCGTCGCGGCGGATAGTAAGCTCAGCTCCGCATCTGTCGCATTTATCTCCGTCAGCCGAGGGAAGATACTGAGTGTGGAAGGTAGCGCCGCAAGCAGCACATACACGTCTTCCGCTCATACGCTCAACTATCTCGTTGTCCGGAACCTCTATCTCAACGACGAGGTCAATGCTCACGCCCATCTCATCGAGGGCAGCAGCCTGCGGTACTGTTCTCGGGAAGCCGTCAAGAATAAAACCGTTTTTGCAGTCATCCTCGACAAGTCTTTCCTTAATTATTCCGATTACAACTTCGTCCGGCACAAGCTCTCCCTTTTCGGTAAAAGCCTTTGCCTTGAGTCCCATCTCTGTGCCGTTTTTAATAGCGGAACGGATGATAGCACCGGTTGAAATTGCGGGGATGTCAAGTTTTTCGGAGACAAGCTCTGCTTGCGTGCCTTTTCCGGCACCGGGTGCTCCTAAGAAAATAATTTTCATACGTTTCCTCCGATTTGGTAGATTATTCAAGGAAGCCCTTGTAATGACGCATGGTCATCTGAGCCTCGATCTCTCGTGCTGTTTCAATAGCAACTCCGACAACGATGAGCAGTGATGAACCGCTGAACGCAATTCCTGCAAGAGCATTGCCGCTCAGCGCATTTACGATAAGCGGTAGAACAGCTATGACACTAAGGAACATAGCGCCCATGAGAGTTACCTTAGAAAGCACCTTAGTGATGTACTCAGCAGTAGGTCTGCCGGGACGAATTCCCGGAATAAAGCCACCGTTCTTCTGAAGGTTGTTTGATACTTCCTGAGGATTGAATGATATTGCAATATAGAAATATGAAAAGGCAATGATCAAAACAAAGAAAAGTATGATATAAACAGGTGAGCTCGTTCCGAAAAGCTTAAACCAGAAGTTAGACTCGGACACACCGCAGAACTGCATAATGGTAATCGGCAGCGAGATAATCGACGAAGCGAAGATTATCGGCATAACGCCCGACATATTAAGCTTTATGGGAAGGTTGGAGCTCTGGCCGCCATACATTTTTCTGCCGACCACGCGCTTTGCGTACTGAACAGGGAGTCTGCGCTCACTGTCAGTGATGAATACTACAAATACAACGATTGCGCATACCGCAGCGATCATTACGAGGGTAAGCACGCACCAGAGAATACCGATGTACTCTCCGTTCGCTATCTGACTGAAGTAGCTCGTGAAAGAGCTGATAAGACTTGATATAATAGCGGGACCTGCGGAAACGATATTTGCAAAGAGTATCATCGAGATACCGTTGCCTATGCCGTTTTCGTTGATCTTCTCGCCAAGCCACATGATTATGGATGCGCCGGCACAATAGCAAGCTATTATAACGACTGCACCGTACCATGTCTCACCGTCTGCGGTAAGGCACCGGTATGTGTTTCTCATGAGCATGTAGTAACCTACACTCGTGAGAAGAGCAAGTCCTACAGTTACGAAACGTGTAATTGTGTTGAGCTTCTTTTTGCCTTCCTCACCCTCTTTTGAAAGCTTTTCAAGAGCAGGGATAGCAACGCAGAGAAGCTGAATAACGATAGAAGCCGTGATGTAAGGTGATATAGACAAAGCAAACAAAGTCGCCTTTGAGAACGCATCTCCGGAGAGAATGTTCAGATACTCAAAAATCGAGCCTTCGGGAAGGGATATGAGAGATGACTGAACAAACGGAACCGGAACGATAGCACCGAAACGGTAAATAAGAAGTATAATAAGTGTATATATAAGCTTCTTTCTTAGTTCGGGTATCTTGAAAGCATTTTTGATTGTCTGAAGCATCTTATAACACCTCGGTCTTTCCACCTGCCGCTTCTATCTTTTCCTTGGCACTCGCTGAAAAGACTGTCGCTTTAACAGTTATTTTTTTAGAGAGCTCGCCGTTACCGAGTACCTTGAGTTTGTCGTAATTGTCTTTGACAATTCCGCAACCCTTCAGTATGTCAAGATCAACAACCGCACCGTCTTCAAACTTATTAAGAGCTGCAAGATTGACTACACAGTATTCAACTGCAAATCTGTTCTTGAAACCTCTCTTAGGAAGTTTTCTGTAAAGCGGAATTTGACCGCCCTCAAATCCGGGTCTTACTCCGCCGCCTGAGCGAGCGTTCTGACCTTTATGGCCCTTTCCGGCTGTTTTTCCGTTTCCGGAACCGGGGCCTCTTCCCTTGCGCCAAGAGTCCTGTACGGAACCGGGCGCGGGTGAAAGTTCATGAAGTTTCATTGGGTAATCCTCCTTCATCCAAATTCCGATTAAACGGTCTCAACCTTAACAAGGTGAGAAATTACTTTTACCTTACCGTCGAGTACTTTGCCTTCCTCGTGTACTATGCTGTCACCGATCTTTTTAAGGCCGAGAGAAGCAGCAGTAGCCTTCTGATTGGGCTTTGCAGCAATAAGGCTCTTTACAAGTGTTACCTTCTTTGACATTTCACTTATCCTCCTTAACCCTTCATCTGCTCAACAGAGATTCCGCGTGCAGCAGCAACCTCTTCAGCAGTTCTGAGTTCTGAAAGAGCAGCAAATGCAGCCTTAACAACATTTGTGGGGTTGTTGGAACGAAGGCACTTTGCTCTTATATTTGTGATTCCTGCAAGTTCAAGTACAGGACGAACTGAGCCGCCTGCGATGATACCTGTACCGGGAGCGGCAGGCTTGAGAAGAACCTTACCTGCACCGTACTCGCAGAGAATTTCGTGGGGAATAGTAGAACCGCTGAGAGAAACCTCAATCATGTTCTTCTTTGCATCTTCGATGCCCTTGCGTATAGCATCCGGAACCTCGGCTGCTTTACCAAGACCGTAACCTACATGTCCGTTTCTGTCACCAACTACCATAAGAGCTGTAAATCTTGCGATACGACCGCCCTTTACGGTTTTGGAAACACGGTTGAGTGTGACAAGCTTTTCTTCAAGTTCAAGCGTTGCCGGATCAAATTTCTTTGCCATGTTACTAACTCCTTTTTAATGTTTCAGTTTAAGAAACAGTGTACAAACCGGAAGCTTAGAACTTCAGGCCGCCCTCGCGGGCTCCGTCAGCAAGTTCCGATACACGTCCGTGATAGAGGTAACCGCCACGGTCAAATACAACCGTGTCAATTCCCTTTTCGAGAGCTCTTGCAGCGAGGATCTTGCCGATCTCTCTTGCTGCTGCCTTGTTTCCGCCGTTGCCCTCGAAGCTTGCTTCGAGAGTGGTTGCGCTTACAAGTGTTACGCCTTTAACATCGTCAATGATCTGAGCGGAAATATTAGCGTTTGAACGATATACTGCAAGACGAGGTCTCTGTGCCGTTCCTGATATATTTGCTCTGACTCTCTTATGTCTTTTAAGACGCTGCTTGTTGCTATCAATTCTTGATACCATTCGAGTCCACTCCTTTCATTATTTACCGGCTTTTCCGGCTTTGCGGCGAATATGCTCATTAGAGTACTTGATACCCTTGCCGAGGTACGGCTCAGGCGGTCTCTTTTCTCTGATAACAGCTGCTATCTGACCTACTGCCTGCTTGTCAGCACCCTTAACGATAATGGTGTTGGAATCCGGAACCTCAAATGTAATTCCTTCGGGAGCAGCGATAACAACGGGATGAGAATATCCAAGTGCAAGATTGAGATTCTGACCTGCTTTTTCAGCTCTGTAACCAACACCGTTGATCTCGAGCTTCTTTGAAAAGCCTTCGTTTACGCCGTTTACCATGTTGGCAACGAGCGCACGGGTAAGACCGTGAAGCGCCTTTGTTTCCTTATCCTCGTTTGCACGGGTAAGAACTATTTCGCTTCCTTCAATCTTAATAGTGATGAGTGTGCTGAACTTCTGAGTAAGCTCACCGAGCTTGCCCTTTACTGTAACCACATTGTTATCTGCAACCGTAACATTTACACCTGCGGGGATAACAACAGGCATTCTTCCTATTCTTGACATTATTCTTCTCCTCCTCTGTAATTACCAGACAAAGGCGAGAACTTCGCCGCCGACATTAGCCTTGCGAGCTTCTTTGTCGGTCATTATGCCTTTTGATGTGGATACGATTGCTATGCCGAGACCGTTCATGACCTTGGGCATATCCTCGCAGTTTGAATAGATACGAAGACCGGGCTTTGATACTCTGCGCAGACCCTTGATGACCTTCTGCTTACCCTGCATATACTTGAGAGTAACTCTGATCACACCCTGCTTGCCGTCTTCGATAACATCGTAAGACTTGATGTAGCCCTCGTCGAGAAGGATCTTGGCGATAGCCTTCTTCATGTTAGATGCGGGAATATCAACAGTTTCGTGCTTTGCATCGTTTGCATTTCTGATTCTGGTGAGCATATCCGCAATTACGTCTGAAATTTGCATTTTATTTTCCTCCTGTATGCAAGTTAAAATTTGTCTTGCTGCCCTCTTGGGGCGGCAAATCGGCGGTTAAAGCTTTTTGCTTTCCTTCCGATAAGTTGGGGAATAATTTACCAGCTTGCCTTCTTTACTCCGGGGATCTCGCCCTTGTATGCGAGCTCACGGAAGCAGATACGGCAGATGCCGTATTTACGAAGATAAGCATGAGGACGGCCGCAGATCTTGCAACGGTTGTATTCTCTTGTAGAATACTTCTGTGTTCTCTGCTGCTTTAAAATCATGGATTTCTTTGCCATTTTGTGCTCCTCCCTTATTTCGCGAACGGAGCGCCCATAAGTGCGAGCAGCTCACGTGCTTCTTCATCAGTCTGTGCCGTAGTAACGAATGCGATATCCATACCACGGATCTTGTCGACCTTGTCATACTCGATCTCGGGGAAAAGGAGCTGCTCCTTGAGTCCGAGAGAGTAGTTTCCGCGTCCGTCGAATGCGTTGGGGTTGATCCCCTTGAAGTCACGGACTCTGGGAAGTGCAATGTTGAAGAGTCTGTCAAGGAACTCATACATTCTCTCGCCGCGGAGTGTTACCTTTACGCCGAGCTTCATTCCTTCACGGATCTTAAAGTTTGCGACTGCTTTCTTAGCAACGGTCGGAATCGGCTTCTGACCGGTGATAAGAGCGATCTCGCTCATTACGTTGTCGATGACCTTGGAGTTATCCTTTGCATCACCGCATCCAACGTTGATTACGATTTTGTCAAGCTTCGGTATCTGCATTACGCTCTTGTAGTTGAACTTTTTCATAAGAGCCGGTGCAACTTCCTTGACATATATATCCTTATATCTTGCCATTTTCGTTTAACCTCCTGCTCAAAATTAAAGTTCTTTTCCGCACTTAGCGCAAACCTTGACCTTTTTACCGTCAACGTCCTTTGCCTTTGCTCTGACTGCCTTGTCGCAGCTTGAGCAGTAGTGCTGTACCTTGGATGCATATATAGCACCCTCTACCTTTGTGATACCGCCGGCTTCACCCTGTCTACGGGGCTTAACGTGCTTTGAAACAATGTTTACGCCCTCAACAATGACCTTGTCTTCCTTGGGAGATACGGCTATAACCTTTCCCTTTTTGCCCTTGTCATCGCCGGAGATAACAACAACGGTATCGTCTTTCTTAACGTGTACTTTATTCATTATACCTTACCTCCGATCAAAGTACTTCGGGAGCGAGTGACAGGATCTTCAAGAAGTCCTTGTCGCGAAGCTCTCTTGCAACGGGTCCAAAAATACGGGTTCCCTTAGGTGTGTTGTCTTCTCTGATGATTACTGCGGCGTTTTCGTCAAACTTGATGTAGCTTCCGTCTGCACGGCGAAGTCCCTTAACACTTCTAACCACTACAGCCTTAACTACGTCACCCTTTTTAACTACTCCACCGGGCGCAGCTTTCTTTACAGCACAAACAACAACATCACCGATATTAGCATAACGTCTGCCCGAACCGCCGAGCACACGGATGCACATCAACTCTTTGGCGCCGGTATTGTCGGCAACCTTCATTAAAGTTTGCTGTTGAATCACTTGTGTGTTCCTCCTTAATTCGGCAAGCTCCTCTCGAGTTTGCCCTTGTGTTGTTTGTCTTACTTCGCCTTTTCGATTATATTGACCAGACGCCATCTCTTAGTAGCAGAAAGGGGTCTTGTCTCCATCACCAGCACCTTATCACCTACGCCGCACTCGTTTTTCTCGTCGTGAACGTGGATCTTGGTAGTACGCTTGATGATCTTGCCGTACTTAGGATGCTTGATGTTATCCTCGATAGCGACCACGATTGTTTTGTCCATTTTATCGCTTACAACCTTACCCGTTCTGGTTTTGCGAAGGTTGCGCTCTGTATTTTCGGTCATACTATCACCTCTCATTAGTTCTTCTCATTGAGAACAGTCATAACGCGTGCGATATCACGCTTTACAGCTGTTATTCTGTGCGGATTTTCGAGTTGGTTTATAGCGAGCTGAAAACGAAGATTGAAAAGTTCCTCTTTGAGTTCCTTGAGTTTTGCCTCAAGCTGCTCTGCGCTGAGCTCTCTTATTTCTGTTGCTTTCATCGGCTTATACCTCCTCAGTAGAGTCGGCCAGATCCTTCTTTGTCACAAACTTGCACTTGATAGGAAGTTTGTGAGAAGCAAGACGCATAGCCTCTCTTGCTATTTCCTCGGATACACCGTTCATCTCGAACATTACTCTGCCCGGCTTTACAACGGCTACCCAATACTCAGGCGAACCTTTACCTGAACCCATTCGGGTCTCAGCAGGCTTCTCTGTAATAGGCTTGTCAGGGAATATCTTTATCCAAACCTGACCGCCACGGCGGATATATCTTGTCATCGCAATACGCGCTGCCTCGATCTGATTGCTTGTTATCCAAGCAGGCTCGAGTGCAACCAAACCGTACTCACCGTTTGATATCGTATTGCCTCTTGTTGCTTTTCCTTTAAGTCTTCCGCGCTGAACACGACGGTACTTAACTCTCTTAGGCATTAACATCAGCGGTTGCCTCCTTCCGGTCTGTTTGTTCTTTCACGGCGAGGAGCACGGTTGTCGCGTGCACCGTCATTGCGGCGGCGGGGTCTTTCACGACGGTCGTCTCTGCGCTGGCCGTTGGGTCTGTTTACTTCGTTGAGAACCTCACCCTTGTAGATCCAAACCTTGATGCCGAGCTTGCCGTAAGTGGTGTTTGCCTCCCAGAAGCCGTAGTCAATATCAGCTCTGAGAGTCTGAAGCGGGATAGTTCCCTCATGATAGTGCTCAGTTCTTGCAATCTCAGCTCCACCGAGGCGTCCGCCGACGCTGACCTTGATACCTCTTGCACCAAGTCTCATTGTTCTGCCGATTGCCTGCTTCATAGCACGGCGGAAGCTTGTTCTCTTTTCAAGCTGTGCCGCAATGCTCTCTGCAACGAGCTGTGCGTCGAGATCGGGAGATTTGACCTCAACAACATCAACATTTACTGCTGTACCTGTCATCTTCGAAAGTTCTGCCTTGAGAACTTCGATCTCTGCGCCGCCGCGGCCAATTACTACGCCGGGCTTCGCACAGTGAATAATAACGCGTACGCTCTGGCTGTTACGCTCTATTTCAATCTTGGGTACTCCTGCACCCTGAAGCTTCTTTTTAAGAAACTTTCTGAGATTGTAGTCGGATACGAGTGTGTCGCCGAACTCTTTGTCACCGACATACCATCTTGAATCCCAGTTTTTGATTACGCCAACACGTAATCCATGGGGATTTACCTTCTGTCCCATCAGTCTTAACCTCCTTTTCTCAGTCTCTTTCTTTTACTGCGAGTGTTACATGGCTCGTTCTCTTGTTTATTCTGTAAGCTCTTCCCTGTGCTCTGGGCATTATTCTCTTGAGAATAGGTCCGGGGCATACGAAGCACTCAGAAACATAGAGTTTCGATGCATCCATGTTGAAATTGTGTTCTGCATTTGCTATCGCGCTGTTAAGCAGCTTGATAAGATATTCGGACGCGCTCTTAGGCGTGTTTTTCAGTATTGCCATTGCGGTTGCAGCATCCTTGCCTCTTATCAAATCAAGAACTATCTTAACCTTGCGCGGAGAAATTCTAGCATATTTAAGATAAGCTTTTGCTTCCATTATTAGGCTTTCCTCCTTCGCTGTAAGCGATTAAGTTGTTGTTGAGGTTGTTGTTACAACCGAATTATTTACCGTTGTTCGATGTCTTTGATCCTGCGTGACCCTTAAAGGTACGTGTGGGAGCAAATTCACCGAGCTTGTGACCGACCATGTCCTCTGTTACATATACCGGAATGTGTTTCTTTCCGTCATGAACCGCAATGGTATGACCTACGAAATCCGGATATATAGTAGACGCACGCGACCAAGTTTTGAGAACTTTCTTCTCGCCTTTCTCGTTCATAGCAAGAACTCTGTTATAAAGCTTTGCTTCGACAAAAGGCGCCTTCTTTAAGCTTCTGCTCATTTCTGTGCCTCCTAATTATTAATAACAGTTATTATTTATCGTTTCTTCTCTTGACGATAAACTTGTTGGTTCTTGCCTTCTTGTTTCTCGTCTTATATCCGAGAGCCGGCTTACCCCAAGGTGTAACGGGAGAAGGACGACCGATAGGTGACTTACCTTCACCACCACCGTGCGGGTGATCGCAGGGGTTCATTACGGAACCGCGGACAGTAGGACGAATGCCCTTGTGGCGTGTCTTACCTGCTTTACCGAGCTTAACAGTTTCATGCTCAATGTTTCCTACCTGACCGATAGTAGCCTTGCAGTCGAGACGGATAATTCTTACTTCGCCCGAAGGAAGTCTTACCTGAGCCTCGCCGTTTTCCTTAGCCATGAGCTGAGCTGCAACACCCGCAGAGCGAACAAGCTGTGCGCCATTTCCGGGATAAAGCTCAATGTTGTGAATGAAAGTACCAACCGGAATGTTAGCTATCGGAAGTGTATTTCCGGGCTTGATATCCGCATCGGGACTTGAGTAAACAACATCACCGTCGGTAAGGCCGACAGGAGCGATTACATACGACTTATCGCCGTTCTCGTACTGGAGAAGCGCGATGTAAGCGGTTCTGTTGGGGTCGTACTCGATACCGAGAACAGTAGCAGCACCTTCATTGGTGTTTCTCTTGAAGTCGATAATTCTGTACTTGACCTTGTTTCCGCCGCCCTTGTGTCTTACGGTAATTCTACCGTAGCTGTTACGGCCGGAGTGCTTTTTCTTTATTTCTATAAGGCTCTTTTCAGGAGCAAACTTTGTAACTTCCTCAAAAGACGGAGCCGTCATGTGTCTTCTCGACGGAGAAGTAGGCTTGTACTTGATTGTAGGCATTAGTCAGTTCCTCCTTTCATTAGTTCAAGCTGTCAAAGAACGCAATGCTCTTTGAATCTGCTTTGAGTGTAACAATAGCCTTTTTCCACTCAGATGTGTAACCTGCGTGAACGCCGAGTCTCTTCGGCTTTTTCTTCATGCTGATGGTGTTTACGGACTCAACCTTAACACCGTCAAACATTGCCTCAACTGCTGCTGCAATCTCGGGCTTTGTAGCGTTCTTCATTACCTTGAAAACATAACGCTTGTCAGCGAGCATGTCCATGCTTTTCTCGGTGATGATCGGCTTGATGATTATATCCTGTGTAGCCTTCATTACGCATAAACCTCCTCGATCTTCTTTACGGCAGCTTCCGCAATAACAACCTTGTCGGCATTAAGAATGTCGTAGGTGTTGATTTCGTTGTACTGAACCGTCTTTACGCCGGGGATGTTGGCACAGCTCTTAATTACTGCGCTGTCAACCTCGGGAAGAACAACAAGCGACTTGCAGTCAGCTCCAATCGCTTTGAGCATAGCCGTCATGTTCTTGGTCTTGTATTCAGCGGTCTTGATCTCGTTTACTACTATCATGTCAGAGCCCGCAACCTTTGCGCTGAGAGCACCGAACATAGCTGCGTTTCTTACCTTCTTGTTAAGTGTCATGCGGTAAGAACGGGGCTTCGGTCCGAGAGCGATACCGCCATGTGTCCACTGAGGAGAACGAGTTGAACCCTGACGAGCTCTACCTGTACCCTTCTGCTTCCACGGCTTCTTTCCGCCGCCGGATACCTCTGAACGTGTCAGAGTGGACTGTGTACCCTGTCTCTGGTTTGCAAGATATACTTTAACTGCTGAGTGGAGGACGGAAGGGTCTACCTGTGCGGCAAAAACCTTTTCGGAAAGCTCCATGCTTCCTACTTCCTTACCCGCCATATCTACAACTTTTATGCTTGGCATCGTTATTTCCTCCTTCCGTTACGCTTTTACAGAATCACGAACGAATACTATACCGCCCTTAGCGCCGGGAACAGCACCCTTAACTGCGATAAGATTCTTTTCGCTGTCTATTTTTACTACGCAAAGATTGAGCACAGTAACCTGCTCGTTACCATACTGTCCTGCCATCTTCTTGTTCTTAAACACTCTGGAAGGTGTTGAGTTTGCACCCATAGAACCTACCTGTCTGTGTATAGGACCTGTACCGTGTGTCATACGGAGAATGTGATGTCCCCATCTCTTAACAGCGCCCGTGTATCCGCGGCCTTTTGTTATACCCGTGATGTCGACCTTCTCGCCTGCGGCGAAGGTATCGGCTGATATAACATCACCTACGTTGTAGGAAGCTGTATCCTCGAGTCTGAACTCCTTGAGGTGCTTTTTGGGGGTGAGTCCCGCCTTCTTTGCGTGACCGATCTCGGCTTTCGTGCAGTGCTTTTCCTTTGCATCCTCAAATGCAAGCTGCAGAGCCTCATAGCCGTCTGTTTCAACCGTCTTCTTCTGTGCTACATAGCACGGACCCGCTTCAATGACGGTTACCGGAATTACGTTTCCCTTCTCGTCGAAGATCTGTGTCATTCCGATTTTCTTTCCGATAATGCCTTTCTTCATTGTTTCCTCCTGTAAAGGTTATTGGTTGATATGTTTGAATTTTCGCATAAGCGATCATATCAACTTGACCAAGTGAAGGTCACTTGTTCTTTTTGCCTGATCCGAATTAAAGATTGATTTCCATTTCAACGCCTGCGGGAAGTTCTATTCCTGCAAGTGCCTCAGCAACCTTCTGTGAAGGTTTGAGAATGTCAATCAGTCTCTTGTGCGTGCGCATTTCAAACTGCTCACGGCTGTCCTTGTACTTGTGAACCGCACGGAGAATAGTAACTATCTCCTTGTCTGTGGGGAGCGGTACAGGACCGGAAACGGTAGCGCCGTTTCTCTTAGCAACTTCCACTATCTTCTCTGCCGCAGCATCGATGAGCTTGTGGTCGTAGCTCTTGAGCTTTACTCTGATCTTTTCCTTAACTGCCATTGTTTTGCCTCCTTATTTAATATTGGGGGCGTGGTACATCATTTACAACGTGCCGTGTGTTTCATCAACATCCGTATTAAAACCGGAAACCACTTATGTGAAGCAGACATAAGAGAATCCGGGTGCGCGCTGCTATGACATCACTTTGTTCGCCCGTTTATCGGACATACTCCACGAAAACTACCCGTCAATCGACGGCAACCTCTCGCTTCATCGCACATCAAGCCTTACTATTATACATTATATACTGCTTTTTTGCAATATTTTTTTGAGATAAAATTTCACGGTAGATGTAGAACTTTCGGAGAATTTTCAGCGTAGTTTTTGTGACTTTTGCACAATACGTTGAGCATAGCAGACCCCGTGGAAAAAGCCACGGGGTCTGCTGCAAAAATGTCGGAGATGACGCTGTCTGTTTGCCCTGTTTGCTCCGTTTTTTCACCCTCATATCTGCAACCGCAAAGCAACATTAACGAAACAATGCGACAAACAACCTCTTTTTCATAACATCCTCCGTCATTCTGTCATTACGAAGTGAATTTATTTCAAAACTGTTATTGCGACTCAGGCCAAATTTCGCAGGCAGGAACTATAACAGGATCAAACGAAGCAAAACCTTCCTGCAAAAAATCCAAAACTCCTGCGCCTTCTATAGCATCCTCCGGCAAGAAAAGAGCAACGCCCAAAGCATTTCCCTCAACCGTTTCCCACACTACAGAGATAGTACCCGAAGTAGGTCCGAAATCATGTGGCTTACCGATAATGCTGACTATCTCAGGCATAGTCATACCTTTCTTGATCTTACCGGCATCCTCATCAGTGGGCTTATGAGTTTTCTCGCTGTCAAAGCATGCTTTGACACGAGCAGTCAAGCTCATATTCGTGCTATCTATGCTTTCGCTGTCAGACTCTGTAACAATGTCAGGGCTGATACTGTCGGTTTGCCCTGTTTGCTCCGTTTTATCACCCTCATTTCCGCAACCGCAAAGCAACATTAACGAAACACATAACAACAATGCGACAAACAACCTCTTTTTCATAACACCCTCCGTCATTCTGTCATTACGTAATATATTATATCGCTATCATAATATAGAGTAGCATTCATCTGCCATCCAATAGAGTCGTCATCAGTCGGCAAGTCATCTCCCAACGGCTCACTTCCAGTATAATCATGTCCATGCTTGTTTGACCATTCTCCTGTATCAGTCCTATACCAAAAATGATAGTCAGTTTTAAACACCCCGCGTCCAACCCGAAAAGCTACCAACCATTGGTTGTATTCAAGTTCAACATCTAACCCTCCGTTTGAAGAATATACTTCTTTCCATTTACCGGGAAACTTTACATCCAGCCAGTTTTCTTCCAACAATTGTTTATATCCAGCAAATTCACCCTCAACCCCATACATGATTTCATTAGAAGTGGTACTTAAGTTTCCAATTGCATTTTCCTCTTCATACGAAAGCCAACCATAATCATTATCATGAGTCCAAAATGCATATCCCTGACAATTCATCGAAAGAGACTCATCTTCTTCCAACCCATCCGATTCTTGTATACCAATATAATAATATTCTTTACATCCGTAAAACGGCTCTATCTTAATTCCATAATGCCAATTATACGGTGCATTAGGATAGGTAACGGATAATTTTATCGCTCCTCCTTCTATTGCTGTCAATTCTCCGGTAGTAGAATTTATTGTAGCTTTATCGGTCACAGAATAATCATTTTTAGTCACACCGTAAGCAACAGGACCGTTAACGCCAACAACAGAACTATACATATAAGCGTCATAGTCAAAGCTTTCATCCTTGTCAACAGAACCACTGAATGTATGCATACCAATTCCGTTTATTGTATCACCGGTATACGGCTCTAAAATCCATTCGGCACCTGATGTGAGCGAGCTTGATACTGCTATTTGCACACCGTTGGCAGTGCTCGACGGTGCTGAAAGATAGCATTCCGCCTCATCGGTTAAATTGTGTATAGCATAGCCATTATCTGTGTGATATATCTCCCAAGACTGTTGATACGGTATCAGTGCGCCGATATCCAACGTAGACATGCTTTGAATGGTTACCGCTCCTCCCGATTCATAATCGTAATACAATCCCATACCGGAATTAGTCATAGGTCGAATGTCGTAGTAATCTTTGTCATAATTAACACCCAAATATGTTACCTTGAACATCTGATTTCTTGTCGTACTGCCCAATGTCCATTGTTGTATAACAGTTCCGTCAACGGTTCCGCCGCCCCGAGTGTCCAAATAAAGTCCTGTCGATGCATTTTTTATTCGATACACACCGCTCGAAAGAACATCCGAGCTTACATATGTTATCGTTAAATATGGCTTGTTACTTGAACGGTCATACGAACCGAATGTCTTATAGTTGTGTGTAGGGTCTGCCTCGTGATCCGCTGTAGCTTTAAACATTATTCCCTTGTTTATGTCATATGCGCTGCTCTTCCAACCCTGCACTACCGAAGTTATGTTATATCCATAATAATGTTGAGATGAAAAATTTACTCCGGTATAATATGATATCTCATATGTTCCGAGCATGTTGTTCGCATCATAGCTATTTGCACCTACTGTGCTCCATGTTGTAGAGGTCGACTCTGACCATGTGTTTCCGGTAAAAGGATAACATTCGAGCGTCAATGCTTCGTGCTGACACATAAGGTCTCTTATATATACCGTTGCACTTAATACATTCAGCATGCCTTCAGTATATTCATCAACCGCCGGAAATTTCATCAATATTCTTGAAACCGAGCCATCGTCACCGTACTTACCTGCGGATATCGTTGTTGAAGTTCCCGAGATAGTGTCGATATTGTTTATCGTAACATCCTCTATTGCTCCACTGCCCTCGCTGTCATAGTTAATCTCAAGCGTAGGGTCTATACGTATCGGATATTTTGTAGCTTCATCCGCAAGATAGTCGGCATCCAAGTGGATAGTGAGCAAGTATTGCTCGTTTTCCACTACCGCCTCGGCTGTCATCTCGCCGAAAGCGTTGTTTTGCTCGTCTGCCGTGAATATGATTATTTTGCCTACGGTAGCTTTTATGTTTCCCTCTTCGTCACAAAGATAAAAATCTCCGTCGTCATCTGCGAGAGTAAGTCCGTTTGTGTACAACGTAAAGGTATACTCTGTCTGACCCGTATACTCACTAACAACTATATCCTCCTTAAACCCGGCATATGTCAGTGTGTATTCGTAGCTTGTGTATGAATCATACTCGTATATTACCGTGTTATCCGAAAGTTCAGCTGTCGGGGATACTGTCCCTGCAACCGTATCCTCACCCGATATTACGCCGTATGTCGATATTTCGGGAGTTAATGGTGTTATAGGGCTTATAACACTTATATTTGCATCGAACACAGGAACGAGTCTGAGCGACACGTCTCCGTCACTGAGTGTGATACCGTCAGTCATTTTCTGCGAAAAAACAGTTTGTGCAGGATTATGCTTTGATACATACCCGCTTGCCATGTTGTTGCTTGCCTCTATATCGAGACTGATATCTTTTATGCTTCCGTCACTGTCGATATATTTGACAGGGTAGCTGTAATAATACGCCGTTTTAGTTCCGTCTGAATTTTTAAATATTACAGTAGATAGGTCATTTTCTTCTACGTACAGTCTCTGAATATGCCCTGCCTCTGTTGCGGCATCTGCACCTATTACATCAGGTACTGTTGCAAGATCAAGGGTATGACCAACATAAGAGTCATTTATTATTGTATCCGAATTATAAACATATGGATCTGACGATATTTGTCCTGTAATTGTTCCTGCGTTTACCATACTCGTCATATACGAAACGATCATTATGACTGCAACCATAGTTGAGAGCAACCGATAGAATGATTTTCTTTTAAGCATATTTTTCTCCTTTTATTTCGTTTTTCTGAATTTGACACAAAAAGCGCACAAGCCTTGCATCAAAATGCGGCTTGTGCGCTTTACTTCAGGAGAAGGAGTCTTTGCCCCGCTTTCGCTGTGAGGGAACGCTCTGACCAATGTACAATGCCGCATTTTGCTCTATTGAAAAACACAAGCTTCATTTTCTTTCCCTCCTACAGTTATCTTTACACCTATATCCTACCATACGATTGTCGTATTGTCAAGTTTATTATGTTTGCATATGTACACTTATACATAGTAAAAGGTATACATCAATCTTTTTGTCTGTTAAGTGATATGCTGACTTTCGTCAGCGTGATATTTTCTTTTGAAAATTCCTCGCCTATGACGAGATATTTCAAAAGAAAGTGATATTAAGCCCTTCGGGCTTAGTGATATTCTATTCGCCGCGAACTCGCGTAGCGAATATCACTCGGCTTAAACCGAATATAATGCGAAGCAATATAACTCGCCGTAGGCGAATAGAGTTGCGTGATACTCCGCTTGGAGTATCACGCTAATGCGAAACGCCTTTTTATACAATATATAGGAAGAAAACCGTCACACAGCCGCCGTTTACATGTCCGATTTTTCGTCCTTCTTCTTTGTCGGCAGCTGTGCTATGATCACTGCACCGAACACTATCGCACAGCCGATATACTCAAACGCCGTATGAGTCTCATGAAGTATCAGCATACCGCTGATGACCGCAAACACACTTTCAAGTGACATAAGAAGCGACGCTACCGTCGGCTTTGTCATCTTCTGCCCCACCATCTGAAGCGTGTATCCGACGCCGCACGATATGATGCCCGCATACAGAAGCGGAAAAGCCTGCAGCTTTACATCTTCAAGGCTCGGCTGTTCCACGGTCAGAATCATAGGCAGTGATAACAATCCCACGACAAAAAACTGAATGCAGGACATTTTCACGCAATCGACCTTAGGTGCGAAGCGGTCGATAACAACTATATGCACGGCAAACACGACAGCGCACATCAGCACCGCAAGCTCACCGAGTCCAAATGACAGCGAGCTTATGATACTTTCGACAGGGTTTGATATATCAAACTGCGCATCTCCCCCAAGACAAAGCATATAGAGCCCCAAAATGCCCAAAACAACGCTCACCCATATCATCGGCGCTACTTTTTTCTTCATTATTAAATATATCAAAGGCACTATAACTATGTATAACGCCGTAATAAAGCCGCATTTACCGCTTGATACGCCGAGGTTCATTCCGAGCTGTTGAAGCGTTGATGCTGCAAACAAGATCACTCCGCACGACACACCGCCGACAAGCAGTGTTTTATCATTCGGTGTTTTTTTCTTCGTGACCGCCTGCAACACAAGCACGAGCACAAAAAGTGCCGCCGATCCGACAAAAGAACGAAGCCCGTTAAAGGAGAAGGTTCCGAGTGCCCCTCCTACCGACTGAGCAACAAACGAGCTGCCCCAGACGAGAGCCGTAAGCAACAATAAAAAGTTGCCGAGAAGATTTTTTTTAGTCATTGTTTCCACCTATTGCAAAATATCAGTCATTTGTAGTATAATATAATATATTGAAGTTTTTTTGCAGATCCAACAACCTACAGTATATCACAACCTTAGCTAAAAAACAAGATAAAGTAACAAAACGCAAAGGCGGAAAACAACATGATAGCATTATTCGGCAGAAAGAAAAAAGAAGGAACGAAAGCTTACCGCCGTGAAATGGCAGAGCGGATAAGCGGCAAACGCATCCGCTATGTTACCGAAAAGATAAACGGTATCGAGGAAGTCATGGGCAAGGACGGCTCGATATCTATCAAGGGAGACGAGCTGATAGTCAGCACATATGCAAAAACCAACATGAGATGCAAAATAGACACGATGGACGCATGGGAGCTTCTCTCAAAGGACGGTGTCGTTATCACCGCCCCCGATATAGAGCGTGACGGAGAGGTACATACCGTAATTGCACATTATGTTTATTACAGATAACAGGAGCTGCAAATGAAAAACATCGGAATTAAAATAAGTGAGCTCGTCCATGCGATAAAGGGAACGAAACGTCCCAAGCTCGCTGCGCTTATACTTGCAGGCGGGTCGGGCACAAGACTGGGAGCAGATATACCGAAGCAGCATATCGAGATATGCGGAAAAAGCGTTGTGTGCCGCACGCTGCTCGCCTTTTCAGAATGTCCTTACGTTGACGAAATAATCATTGCCGCAAAAAAGGATGATTTTGATATATACAGAGAGCTTATCAAGAAGTATGACCTAAAAAAGGTCAAGGCGGTCACGGTCGGAGGTGCAGACAGACAGGAAAGTGCGTTCAGAGCATTTCTCAAAATAAGTGACGATACAAAATTTGTTGCCGTACATGATGCGGCACGATGTCTTGTTACACCTGAGCAGATACGGGATGTGGCTGTTGAGGCTTTTTCCTGCGGTGCCGCTATCGCCGCATGCAAGGCTAAAGACACGGTAAAGATCGCAGACAAAAACACGATAAAAGAAACACCCGAGCGTGAAAATGTATGGCTCGCCTCCACGCCTCAGATAATGAGAGTCGATATGTACCGTGCCTGCATATACACAGCAAAAAAGGACGGCTACAAGGGTACCGACGATGCTTCTCTTGCCGAGCGGCTCGGTTTTCCCGTCAGAGTGGTGGACGTGGGCTATGAAAACATAAAGATCACCACTAAGATCGACCTTATTACGGCACAGGCTGTCATACAAGAGCGTGAGCAAAAAGAAAAAGAGGCTATGCAAAAATGAGAGTAGGATACGGATACGATGTTCACCGCCTTACCGAAGGCAGGGATCTCATCATCGGCGGTGTGAAAATAGAGTACGAGTTGGGGCTTCTAGGTCACAGCGATGCAGATGTGCTGTTGCACGCTATATGCGATGCTCTTCTCGGTGCTGCGGCACTCGGAGATATCGGAGCACATTTTCCCGATACCGACCCCGCCTACAAAGGTATCGACAGCAGAAAGCTGCTGGCGCTTGTAGGTGAAAAAATAAAAAGCAAGGGCTACAAGATAATCAACATAGACGCAACCATAATCGCACAGGCGCCGAAAATGCGGCCTCATATCGAGGCTATGCGAAAAAATATTGCGCAAACGCTTTGTATTGACATATATGACGTAAATATTAAGGCAACCACCGAGGAGCACCTCGGCTTTACAGGCAGAGGCGAGGGAATATCCTCTGCCGCAGTATGTATGATAGACAAGCTATGAAAAGCGGGCAGTGCCCGCACCCATCCTCCCGCCTATTGTTTCTTTGAATCTTCTTTAACTCAACCAAACGGCGGGGCGTAACTTTGCAATTTCCTATGCAATAAAAAAGCGGGCAGTGCCCGCACCCGTCCTCCCGCCTATTGTATCTTTGGATCTTCTTTAACTCAACCAAACGGCGGAGCGTAATTACACAATTTCCTATAAAACAAAAAATTAAGCGTATCCGCCGCAAAAGCGGCGGATACAAAAAAGCGGCGGTGCGGTATGTATCTCTTACAACGTCCTGCATTTATGACTTCGGCATACCGACCGTAACGCACATTCTACAATATCAATATATGGTTTGTTTTCAAAGTCGTGAAAAAGAAAGGAAAACTTTTATGGCAATTATTTCACCTTCACTTCTTGCCGCAGACTTCGGTGCTCTGCGTGACGAGGTAAACAGCATCAGTAAAGCAAAAGCAGAGTGGCTGCACCTTGACGTAATGGACGGCTCATTCGTTCCGAACATTTCCTTCGGTGCGCCCGTGATAAAGGCACTTCGTCCTCATACGGATATTTTTTTCGATGTTCACCTAATGATAGAAGAGCCGATCAGATACATAGATGATTTTGTCGATGCGGGCGCTGATATGATAACATTTCATATCGAAGCCGCAAGCAACATCAACGCCACAATAGAAAAAATACGCTCTGCGGGCAAAAAGGTCGGTGTCTCGATAAAACCGAAAACCCCCGTCAGCGCTTTGAGCGATTGTATAAAAGATGTGGACATGGTACTCGTAATGACAGTCGAGCCCGGATTTGGCGGTCAGAAATTTATGGCGGATATGCTGCCGAAGCTAAAGGAGCTTTCACAAATACGTAAAGAGCAAAAGCTCTCTTTCCTTATTCAGGTCGACGGCGGTATAAATGCAGAAAATGCACACCTGTGTACCGACGCAGGCGCCGATGTGCTCGTTGCAGGCTCGTCCGTATTCGGATGCGCTGACCGCACGTCTGCTGTAGCGGCTTTGAGATAACAGTATAGCTATATATGTGACAGGGGAACTTTCCAAAAAAAGTTCCCCTGTCGCTTTTTAAAAGTCATTGACAAAGCATATATAAATATTTTTGAAAAAGGTGCGGGGAAAACCTTTTGCAAAAGGTTTTCCCCGCTTATATTCTCTACACCCCGTGTCAATCCCATGTGGTGGTATTTTGATCAAATTCAGCGTCGGTCTCCGACTCACACAAATAAAACGTCCTTTCGTAAAGCGGTTCATTCTCCTTGCGCTCTATCAGCATCTCGGGAGTCTGCTCTCTGAGATCCACACGAATTATATAGTCATCCGGTTCCTTTTTCAAAACACAACCTCCCCCAGCTTACACAATACCCTGTGCATTCATCGCATCAACTATCTTCTCAAAGCCGGCAATATTTGCGCCCGCTACGTAATTACCGTCAAGGTTATATTTCTTCGCTGCCGTATCAATACTGTGAAAAATACCGATCATGATATCTTTGAGCTTCTCATCGACCTTTTCAAATGACCAACTGAGTCTTTCGCTGTTCTGCGCCATTTCAAGCGCCGACGTCGCAACTCCGCCGGCATTGGCCGCTTTGCCTGGGAGAAAATACACGCCGTTCTTCTGCAAAAACTCTGTTGCAAGTATTGTAGTCGGCATATTTGCACCCTCCGCTACAGCCATAACACCGTTTTCGACCAGCATTTTTGCGTCCTCGAGGTCAAGCTCATTTTGAGTTGCGCAAGGAAGCGCAATATCCGCCTTGACACTCCACACGCTGCCTCCCTCATGATACTGCGAGTTTTGTCTGTATTTAACGTATTCGGTGAGTCTTTTCCGCTCAACCTCCTTTATTTTTTTGAGTACTGCAATGTCAATTCCCTCGGGGTCATACACCCAGCCGTCAGAATCCGAGCAGGTAATTGCCTCCGCTCCCATTTGCTCCGCTTTTTCTATGGCATATATCGCAACATTGCCCGAACCCGATACGGCGATTTTCTTTCCCTCGACCTTATGTCCGTTGCATTTGAGCATTTCCTCTACTATATACATCAGCCCATATCCCGTTGCTTCCGTTCTTACAAGAGAGCCGCCGTATGAAAGTCCCTTTCCCGTAAGCACACCCTCAAAAAGCCCCCTGAGCTTTTTATATTGACCGAACATATAACCTATTTCACGTGAGCCTGTGCCGATATCGCCGGCAGGAACATCGGTATCGGCGCCAATATACTTACACAGCTCACTCATAAAGCTCTGGCAAAATGCCATGATCTCTCTGTCAGATCTACCCTTGGGGTCAAAGTCCGACCCGCCCTTACCGCCGCCGATAGATAGACCCGTGAGTGCGTTTTTGAATATTTGCTCAAACCCCAAAAACTTGATTATGCCGAGATTTACGGAAGGATGCAATCTAAGCCCTCCTTTGTACGGACCTATCGCACTGTTGAACTGGACACGGTAGCCTGTGTTTACATGAACCTGACCGTCATCGTCGATCCACGGCACACGGAACTTGATCTGCCTCTCGGGATTTACAAGTCTTTCAAGAAGAGCGTCACGCCTAAAGCTTGCTTCGTTTGCTTCCACTACTTGACGCAAAGAGTTGAGTACTTCCTCAACCGCCTGATGAAATTCGGGCTCAGCCGGATTTTCCCTGACAACACGTTCAATTACTTCATCTACATATGACATTCTTTATCCTCCCTATATACCCAGAGAAAAATGCGCCGCAAACAGTTCTTTGTAAAAAGCGCCGTTTTTCTTTTATGCTATGCATTATATGCTGACAAAACAACATTTGCTAACATCTTTTATTTTTTAAAAAAACGCTTTTTGATATACCCATGAAAACACAAGAGCTCTGTCAAAAAAATTTCCTTTACTGTCTTATCTTGTCTAAAGAAAAAGCCATCTTGCCCTGCAAAAACAAAAAACGGGCAGCGCCCGCACCCATCCTCTCGCCTATCGTTATTTTTCTATTACGAAAGCACAGCCAAGGGGCGAGTGAGGATCCATGCATTTCCCTATGCGAAAATAAAAGGACAGAAATTGCCTCATGCAATTTCTGTCCTTTTATTTTCACTGTTTATTGTTCGATATAATCAACGATGTTCTTGTTGTCGGACATCTTTTGGCGCAG